>CADBUN010000169.1 GCA_902797825.1 uncultured Ruminococcus sp.
ACATAACAAAACAGGCAACCTCATCATAAGGCTGCCTGTGTAAGTACAAAAATATGCGATTGATTACGCTCTGCACAACTTTCTGCACCGTTTGGCGTAAGTTTGGCGTAAATGGCGTAAAATCGAGACATCGCAACTCTTGAAACCCGCATAAATACTGGGGTTTTGGGGTGTTACTTATCGAGGGACTTCATTGTCGGGAACAGGAGGACATCGCGGATGGCAGGCGAGTCGGTCATGATCATGACCAGTCTGTCGATGCCGTAGCCGATGCCGCCCGTGGGGGGCATGCCGATCTCGAGAGCGTTGAGGAAGTCCTCGTCGGTGGTGTTGGCTTCTTCGTCGCCGGCGGCGAGCATCGCCTCCTGCGCCTTAAAGCGCTCGCGCTGGTCGATCGGATCGTTCAGCTCGCTGTAGGCGTTCGCCATCTCCCAGCCGTTGATGAACATCTCGAAGCGCTCAACATAGGCGGGGTTGTCGGGCTTCTTCTTCGTCAGGGGCGAAATCTCGATCGGATGATCCATCACAAAGGTGGGCTGGATCAGATGCTCCTCGACATATTCTTCGAAGATCAGGCTGAGGATATCGCCCTTTTGGTGCCTGTCCTCATACTCGACGTGGAGCTTGTCCGCGATCGCGCGCGCGTCGGCGGTGGTCTTGACCTCGTTCCAGTCTACGCCCGCGTACTGCTTGACGGCGTCTACCATCGTGATACGGGCAAAGGGCTTCTCGAAGTCGATGATATGCTCGCCGTACTTGACCTGCATGGAGCCGTTGACCTCCTGTGCCACGCGGCGGTACATCGCCTCGGTCAGATCCATCATGCCGTGGTAATCGGTATATGCCTGATAGAGCTCCATCAGGGTGAACTCGGGGTTATGGCGTGTATCGAGACCTTCGTTGCGGAAGACTCTGCCGATCTCGTAAACGCGCTCCAGACCGCCGACGATCAGGCGCTTGAGGTAGAGTTCGAGAGAGATACGCAGCTTGAGATCCTCGTCCAGCGCGTTAAAGTGAGTTTCGAACGGACGCGCCGCAGCGCCGCCCGCGTTTTGAACCAGCATGGGGGTTTCGACCTCCATGAAGCCCTGTTCATCCAGAAAGCGACGAATCGCGGAGATGATCCGGGAACGCTTGACGAAGGTATCCTTGACCTCGCTGTTCATAATCAGGTCGGTGTAGCGCTGGCGGTAACGGGTATCGGTATCGGTCAGACCGTGATACTTCTCGGGCAGCGTTTGCAGCGACTTTGACAGCAGGGTGACCTGAGCGGCGTGCACCGAGATCTCGCCGGTCTTGGTCTTGAACACCTCGCCGGTGATGCCGATGATATCGCCGACGTCGTATTTCTTGAAATAAGCGTAATCCTCGACGCCGATCGAATCACGCGCCACATACGCCTGGATACTGCCCTTTAAGTCCTGTACGTTACAGAAGGAAGCCTTGCCCATCACGCGCTTGAACATCATTCTGCCGGCAATGCTGACGGTCTTGCCCTCGAGCGCGTCGTAGTTCTCTTTGATATCGGTGCTGTGATGCGTCTGGTCGAATTTTGTAATGACAAAGGGATCTCTGCCTGCCTCCTGCAAAGCGGCAAGCTTCTCTCGTCTTAATCTGAGAATTTCATTTAAGTTCTGTTCCATTTCCTACCTCGGTTTTGAAAATATAGCCTGTATGACGGGCCGGATGCAGCCCTGTCGCGATTACTTAAAGATTTCGAGCACCTTGAAGCCGATCGTGCCGACGGGCACCTCGACCTCGACAACGTCGCCGACGGCGTGTCCGATCAGCGCCATCCCGACAGGGGATTCGTCGGAGATTTTGCCCTGTGAGGGATTCGCCTCGTTGGAGCCGACGATCTTGTAGGTCACCTCGCTGTCGTTGCGCAGGTTCAGCAGCTTGACGTTGGAGCCGACATGAACGTGCTCGTTGGAGATCTCCTCCTCGTCAATCACGACGGCGTTCTTGAGCGTCGCCTCGATGGTGATGATACGCGCCTCGAGCATCGCCTGTTCGTTTTTGGCGTCGTCATACTCGCTGTTCTCGGAAAGGTCGCCGTAGGAACGGGCTACCTTGATTTTTTCGGCAACTTCTTTACGCTTTTCACCCTTTAAAAGGTCGAGCTCTTCTTCTAATTTTTTTAAACCTTCAGCGGTCAACATTACCTGTTTAGCCATATCGGTAGTTTCCTTTCGTTTTTCATTGGGATATTCGCATACAAATTATATTATAGGACAAGTGCGTGATGATGTCAAGAATTTGTCCTACGAATCGTTATGTCAAAATGACGGAACTATCAGTATGATGCGTCGGATTCCTGTATCAGGGATTTCAGCCGCCGAACCAGACTCAGCCGCGTGTGGATCACGTTACCGTCGCCGCAGCGGGAAAACACCTCGCTGCCGAGCGCATGGATGCCGCCCATCACAAACAGCGCCTCGGCAAAATACATTTCGTCCAGAAACGCCGGGCAAAGCTCCCGGTACTTTGCCGGCAGGTCGATGAAATACTTGTAGACGGCGGTACAGTTCTGCGGCGACGTCGGCTTTTCACCCGTCAGGATCATCGCGCGCGAGCGGCACGGTAGGGTATGCGTCAGCGCGGCAGGCGCGATCACCAGATCCGCGTCACGCAGGCAGCCCGTATCACGGCAGACGCGGATCACGGCGCCCTTTTCGTTGAGCAGATAATCCGCCTGCGCCGCATAGACGTCCGTCGTGCCGGTGAGCACCGTCAGCAGCTCACAGTGATCGGTCAGCCATTCGCACAAGCCGACGCTGTCGCCTGCCTCGTCGATCAGGACGACCTTCAAGCCGCCGAGCGCCGCCGTCCGCAGCAGGTACAGCGCGGCGTTCTCGCACATCCGGCGGCTCAGCCGGGTGGATGTAAAGCGCTTGTAGCCGCTGTCTGAGGGTAAAACCAGCTCCGGCGGACACAGGACATGGTTGCGCTGGGCTTTGATAAAGCGATCAACGGCGTTCCAGCCGATCTTGCCGCGGTGGTGTTCATAGGTCACGCATTTGAGCGACGCGTCGTCACAGTAGCGGTGCTCTACCCGAATGCGGTTGCGGTGCAGAAAACGAAGGACACCCGAGGAATGCTCTTCGATATTGAAAGCAGTTAACATAAAAATCCCTCCGCATCATCTTATGCGGAGGGATCGGAATTTATGTAAGATTGTCCGAACCGTACTGCGGTTTATCAGTACAGGTTCTGGGGATTGCTCTTGACGCCGTTGATACGCAGCTCGAAGTGCAGGTGAGGACCGGTGGACCAGCCGGTAGAGCCGACATAGCCGATCAGCTGACCGTTATTGACATGGTCGCCGGTACTGACAGCGGTACTGATCATATGACCGTAGATGGTCTCGTAGCCGTTATCGTGCAGAATCCAGATGAAGTTGCCGTAACCGCCGCCGCAGCTGCAGCCGCCGACGCCGGCGCTCGAATGGGTACAGCCGCTGTAGGAGCTGACGACGGTACCGGAGTTCGCGGCATAGATCGGATCGCCGGTAGAAGCGCCGATATCAATCGCGTTATGCGCCTCATAGGAGCGTCCCTCGCCGTACTGGGAGGTGATCATATAGTTGCCGGGGAGCGGCCACGTCCAGCTGCCGTCGGTCTGTACCTGAGGAGACGCGCTGTAGCTGATCGTGTCACCGCCGCTGTAGTCGCCGTCATCACCGTCATCATCGGAGGAAGCGGCGGCGGCAGCCGCAGCCGCAGCGGCCGCCTGCTGGGCAGCCAGCGCCTCTCTCTGCTGGCGGTAATACTCCTGAATCTCAGCGCTCAGTCCGCTGAGCTCTTCTTCGCTCAGGTTCAGCTGCATCTGCGCGTCAGCGGCAGAGCTCTGTAAACCGGCGAGTGTTTCTTTATTCTCTTCGAGCAGGGTGTTGAGCTCATCCTGCTTCTCCTTGAGGGTGGTATGCTCCTCTTCGAGCTCGGCTTTATCCGCCTCGAGCGCCTTCTTCTCGTCGGCGATCGCGTTGAGCTGATCCTTGATGCCCTTGATCAACTCTTCGTCATGGTTACTGACATACTGGACGAGCTGGAGCTTATCGAGGAAATCGGAGAAGTCCTTCGCGCCCAGAACGATCTCGAGCGCGCTGACGTCGCCGGAGATATAGATGGTCTTGACGCGCTGACGCAGCACCTCCATCTTCTCTTCGATCTTCACGTTGGCGGCGTCGATCTGCGCCTGCTTCTCGGCGATACTCTTATCATAGATCGAGATCTTCTGGTAGCAAACCTGGATCTCTTCGGTCACGGATTCGACCTGTCCGACCAGCGCGTTGACCTTTTCCTGCTGTTCGGATACAGCGGCGTTGCTGTCATTCAGCTTCGCCTGATACTCCTTCTGCTTCGCTTCCAGCTCAGCCTGACGAGCCTCCAGCTCGCTGATGGTCGCCGCGGACGCAGAGATCGCGCCGCCGACCGCGATGATCAGCGCTAAGAATAGGGCAATCAGTTTTTTCATATCGTTTCCATAGCCTTTCTGCCCGCAGGATTCTACCGCGTCTTACCGCGGGCGGGTAAGCGCGAGCCTTGGTTTCTGTTGTATCTGTTATCTGACCGGCAGACCGGTCACGGGTTTACCAGCCCAGGATCTCGTTGCCCTCGTGCGTGAGGAAGCGGCGGATGGATACCATACTGCCGATGGCGCCCACGAGGACGCCTGCCAGCGTGAAGGAGCCGATGATCGGCCACATCACGTCCTTGAAGCGTGTATACGGGAAATCGAGAATCTTCTGTACCGAATTGATGATGGCGTCGGACAAGAGGAACAGCAGCAGAATCGCGACTGCCGCCGACACCAGACCGATCACGATACCCTCGATGATGAACGGTACGCGGACAAAGGCGTTTGTCGCGCCGACGCTCTTCATGATGCTGATCTCGAAGCGGTGGGAGAACATGGTCATGCGGATGGTGTTGCTGATGATGAACAGCGAAATCACCGCCAGCGCCAGGATAATCCACAGGCTCATCGTCGTGATGAAGGAGGACAGGCTGGTGAGCTTAGCCGCCACCTCGCGGTGGGAGGAGACGGACGCGATGCCCTGAACCTCCTTGATCTTCGCCACGGTCTCGTCGTATTTGGACAGATCGTCCATCACGACGCTGTAAGAATACGGCAGCGGGTTATCGTCGCCGGACATATTGGCAAAGACCTCTTCACCGAGCTGTTCACGATACGCCTGGATGGATTCATCCTTATCAATAAACTGAACGTCGGAGACGTTATCGACATTCAAAAGCTCCTTGCCCTTATAGACAGCCTCGAGCTTCGTCAGGTTATCATCCAAAAAAACCTTGGTCACGTTGGTGTCGCCGACCGAATCGACGATATTGGACACGTTGACGGTCAGCATGACCGCCGAGCCTGTCAGTACCAGACAGGAGATCAGAACGCCGATGGACGCCAGCGTCATCAGGCGGTTA
>CADBUN010000170.1 GCA_902797825.1 uncultured Ruminococcus sp.
CTTGGCGGTCAGCATGATGATGGGACAGTCGGAGGTCTTGCGGATCTCGCGGCATACCTGCCAGCCGTCCATCTTGGGCAGCATGATGTCGAGCAAAATCAGGTTGGGCTGTTCGCGGTTGAACAGCTCGACCGCCTGTTCGCCGTCGTTGGCAATGACAGTGGCGTAGCCCTCCTTCTCGATATACAGGCGCAGCAGCTCGCAAATGTTGATATCGTCATCGACGATCAGAATCTTACGGTTATTCATGGAATCACCTCTTGGTTTCTGTTTGACGGGTGATCACGGCGTAACCCCGACGCGCCTGTCGGCTGCGGCAGTCTTCGCCGGATGACCTTCTTTCTTTTACATTATAATATAAATAATCCTGAAATAGTGAACTTTTTTTAAACTTATGAGAGAAAGCAGATGAAAAAACAGGATTTATTCTGCTTCGCAATGAAATATCAAGAGGCCGCTTGCGCAGCCTCGGGATTATGGGTGATACAGCTTGTTGTAAACCTCGATGAAGGTATCCATGACATACTGTGCCTCTTCATCGGTGATCACAGAGTTCATCGGGAGCGTCAGCTGGTTCTTATGCATATTATAGGCATACGGATAGTCGATGATGTCGAAGCCCTTCTGCTTGTAGGCGGTCATCATCGGCAGGGGCTTGAAGTGTACGTTGCACGTGACGCCGCGCTTCTTCATCTCGTCGTAAAAGCGGTTCCGGAAATCCGCGTCCTTATTCAGAAAACGGACGAAGTACAAATGACCGCTGGAGCGATGATCCTCGGAGCGGTGGTTGAGCACCTGGATATCCAAGCCCTCGAACGCCTTGTTATAGCGGTTGATCAACTGATGGCGGCGGCTGAGCATCTTTTCGTATCTTCTCAGCTGAGCCAGTCCGATCGCCGCGAGAACATCGGGCATATTACACTTGTACTGGGTATCGTCAACATCATACTCCCACGAGGTGCCCTTGTTCTTGGCAAAGGCGTCCTTGGTCTGTCCGTGGAGCGTCATGAGCATATACTTCCGGTAGATTTCGTTGCTGTCCACGCCCGGGATCTCGCGCCATGTTGCGGCGCCGCCCTCGGCGGTGGTCATGTTCTTGACGGCGTGGAAGCTGAAGTTGGTGAAATCGGCGATGGAGCCGCACATCCTGCCGTGCCACCGCGCGCCGAAGGCATGGGCGGCGTCCGACATGACGATAATGCGCCCGAGCGCGAGCTGGATCGGATTCTGCGATGCCTTGAAGATCGAGCGCTTCTTCTCCACGATCTCAAAAATGCGGTCGTAATCGCATACGATCCCTGCCAGATCGACAGGGATGATGACCTTGGTCTTGGGGGTGATCGCCGCCTCTACCTTATCATAGTCCATTTCATAGGAATTCGGCTTACAGTCGATCATCACCGGCGTTGCGCCGACATGATAAATCACCGACGCCGAGGCGGTGTAGGTGTAGGCGGGGACGATGACCTCGTCGCCGGGACCGACGCCGAGGATACGCAGCGTCATCTCGGCACAGGCGGTCTGGCTGGACAGGCATACCGCCTTCTTGGTCTGACAGTATTTCGCGATCTCCTGTTCAAAAAGCTTGGTTTTCGGCCCGGTGGTGATCCAGCCGGAGCGCAGGGTATCGACAACCTCCGCGATTTCCGCTTCGGTAATATCGGGAGGGGAAAAGGGTATATTCATCATAATGCGTCTCCAAAATGCGACAAAAGTGCTTTTGCCATATTTATACATTTTATATTATACACCCTGCCGGTTCCGATGTAAAGAGATTTCGAGCGGAATCCTTATTTTTTATGCAGACACCGATTCGTTTGAGCGCAGTTTCAGGCGTGAATCCGTCAGCGGCTATTGATGCTTCAGCCTTTTGAGACACGCGTATTTCTGTTTGGTTGCTTCACCGCCGCGCAGATGGCGCTCCTCCTTGTTGAGGTCGAGGATCGCGCGCACCTCGCGGTATAAGCCGGCGTTCAGCCCGGGCAGCAGCGTGGTCAGGTCTTTATGTACGGTGGATTTGCTGATGCCGAAAACCGCCGCCGTATCGCGCACGGTGCTCTTGTGTTCGATGATATATTCTCCCAGCCTGACGGCGCGTTCTTCTAAGATTCCCTTCATGGAATACCTCCCTGAGCTTATACCGGGTGCTGTCGGGTTTTCACTATGCTCGTCTGCCGATCCCAAACAAAACCGCAGACCGGTCTGATAATTATCGCAAAATTTTATTATCAGCAGAATTACAGCACACAGATGATTTGGTAATATATATGGCAGGAGTCGGGGAAATATGCAGGGACGACTATAAGGGGGATTTTGGAGAAAAACGAAAAAGATTGACTTTCCGGACAGAAGCGATTATAATTACATTGATTTATTATGTGCTGATGATCCTGTGAAAAAAAGACAAAGGGTTTTGATAATGAAGAATTTTAATATCCGAAAAGTATTTCTTATGGTCGCGGACGTGGTCATCCTTGCCCTGACGGCGCTGCTCAGCAACGCGTTGCTCTCTTGGTACGGCATCATTACCAATCAGACGACGTTGGAAATCGCGCTGCAGCCGATCCGCATCTTCGGTATGATCGGCATGATTTCGCTGTTCTGCTTCCTTTTGCTGTTTGTTTTCGGCGCCTACAACAAGGTCTGGAAGGAGTTAAAGGCGAATGATATCCTGATGTGCGCGCTGGCGGTCGCGCTCGGACTGGCGCTGAGCTTTATCTTCGCTTATTTTATGGATAAGCCGGCGACAATCGAATTTATGATACTGGACATGGTGCTGAGCGTGGCGGCGATCGTGTCGTTTCGCCTTGCGTTCCGTCGCACGGTTGTTCAGCTGGTCAGAGCCGGCGAGATCACGAACGAAGAATACGACCGTACCCTGATCGTCGGCGCCGGCAAGGCGGCGCAGATGATTTTGCAGGAGATCAAGAACGCCCGTTCCGACAGCAATAACCCGTCTAATATCATCATGCCGGTATGTATGGTGGATGACGATCCGTCAAAGTATCATACCAGGGTGATGGGGATCGACGTCGTCGGACGGACGAAGGATATACCGCTGGTCTGCCGCCAATATAATATTGAGCTGGTGATTTTTGCGATCCCGTCCTGCTCCGAAGAGGATCGCAAGCGGATCATGGGCTACTGCTCCGAATCCGGCTGCCGCATCAAGACGGTACCGTATCTGAGCCAGCTTTTCCAGGATGACGGAGAGAATACGCAGATTCTGTCCCAGGTCAAGGATATTAAGATCGAGGATTTGCTCGGACGTCCCCCCATCCTGTTTAACAAGAAAAAGATTCGCGATTTTATTTACGGCAAAACCTGTCTGGTGACCGGAGGCGGCGGCTCCATCGGCTCCGAGCTGGTGCGTCAGATCGCCAAATACCATCCCGAACAGATCGTCATCGTCGATATCTATGAAAATAACGCCTATGATATCCAGCAGGAGCTGTTCATCGACTACGGCGATGCGTTGAATCTCGTGACGCTGATCGCATCCGTCCGCGATTATAACAAGATGGATGAGATCATGAGGGAATACCATCCTCAGGTGGTCTTTCACGCGGCGGCGCATAAGCACGTGCCGCTGATGGAGACCTCTCCGACCGAGGCGGTGAAGAATAATATCTTCGGCACCCTCAATATGGTCAATCTCGCCGAAAAGTATCGGGCGGAAAAATTCGTGATGATCTCGACCGATAAGGCGGTCAATCCCACGAACGTCATGGGCGCGACCAAGCGTTGCTGTGAGATGATCGTGCAGTATAAATCCCAGCAGGGAGGCAGCACGGAATTCGTCACGACGCGCTTCGGCAACGTGCTGGGCTCCAACGGCTCGGTGATTCCGCTCTTCCGCAAGCAGATCGAGGCAGGCAGACCGGTTACCGTTACCGATCCCAACATCATCCGCTACTTCATGACGATCCCCGAGGCGGTGTCGCTGGTGCTGGAGGCAGGCGCGATCGCCAAGGGCGGCGAGATCTTTGTGCTCGATATGGGTGATCCCGTCAAGATTACAACCCTTGCCGAGAACCTGATCCGGATGTACGGCAAGGTGCCGTATCGCGATGTGGAAATCAAGTTCACGGGACTCAGACCGGGCGAGAAGCTGTATGAAGAGCTGCTGATGGATGAGGAAGGTCTGCAAAAGACCGAAAACAAAAAGATTTTTATCGGCAACCAGATTGATATTGATGCAGAAAAGCTGCTCAGCCAGCTTGACGAGCTGCATCAGATTGTCGAGACAAACGATAATGACGCGACCGTCAAAAAGCTTGAAAGCATGGTGGATACCTTCCTTCATGTGACGAACTGAGAAATAAGAAAATGGCATCAAAACTGACCGTTGGACATTTGCTGTTTGCTGCTCGCAGCCGGGATTATGCCGTCGGTCACAGGCTTAGGAGGTTAACATGAAAGTATTACTGACCGGCGGCGCCGGATATATCGGCAGCCATACTGCCGTCGAGATGATCGAAGCAGGCTACGAGGTTGTCATCGCCGACAATTTCGATAACAGCTCACCCAAGGTGCTCGACCGGATCGAGACGATTACCGGCGTGCGCCCTGCGCTGTACGAGCTCGATGTCGCCGATAACGCGGCGGTGGACGCTATGTTCGCGAAGGAGAACTTCGACGCGGTCGTTCATTTTGCCGGACTCAAGGCGGTGGGGGAGAGCTGCGCGATCCCCGTGCGCTATTACCGCAATAATATCGACACCACGCTCACCTTGCTTGAGGTGATGAAAGAGCACGGTGTGCATAATATCGTATTCAGTTCCTCGGCGACCGTATACGGAATTCCCGAGGAGGTGCCCCTCAGAGAGGGGATGCCGACCTCCTGCACCAACCCCTACGGCTGGACAAAGTATATGAACGAACAGATTCTGACCGACGCGGCAACGGCTGACAAGGAGCTCAGCGTTGTACTGCTGCGCTACTTCAACCCCATCGGCGCGCATCAAAGCGGTCTGATCGGTGAAAATCCCAACGGTATCCCCAACAACCTGATGCCGTATATCACGCAGGTTGCGGTCGGCAAGCTGGAGCGTCTGGGCGTATTCGGCAACGATTATCCCACCCCCGACGGCACCGGCGTGCGCGATTATATCCACGTGGTCGATCTGGCACAGGGCCACGTCAAGGCAATCAAGTATGCCGCAGAGCATAAGGGTACTGAGATCTTCAACCTCGGTACCGGCACCGGCTACAGCGTGCTGGATATCGTTAACGCCTTTATGCGCGTGAACGATATCGAAATCCCCTATGATATCAAGCCCCGCCGCCCCGGCGATATCGCTGAGTGCTACGCCGATCCGGCGAAGGCGAAGGAGGGCTTGGGCTGGACCGCGAAATACGGCATCGACGAGATGTGCCGTGACAGCTGGAACTGGCAGAAGAACAATCCGCAGGGATATTGATGTGAGAAGCCGGAGACGGATCGAACAGCGATTCGTATCTTGATTAATGAAACGCTTTCACGAAGCGTATCAGCGGTGAGAGGACTGCCCTCTTCCGATCCTCGCGGCGTTAGGAGGAACCTATGGATTGGTTGTTATACGAAAAAGAGGCTCAGGAGAAGGGCTATCGCCATATCTGCGGAGTAGATGAAGCCGGGCGCGGACCGCTGGCAGGTCCCGTCTGTGCCGCCGCGGTCATCCTGCCCGAGGGATGTATCATAGAGGGCGTGAACGACTCAAAAAAGCTGACCGAGAAAAAGCGCGAGGCGTTATTTGACGTGATCATCGAGACCGCCGTATCTTGCTCGATCGCCTTCGGAACGGTTGAAGAGATTGAGCGCGACAACATCCTCGCGACCACCATGCATACCATGCGGCGCGCGGTAGAGGGCTTGTCCGTCAAGGCGGATTTCGCCATGATCGACGGCAACCGCCTGCCCGAGCTTGCGATCCCTGCCCGGACGATCGTGGGCGGCGACGCCAAGTCGATGTCGATCGCTGCGGCTTCAATCCTCGCGAAGGTGTCGAGGGATCGGCTGATGCTTGAGTATGCCGAAAAATATCCGCAGTACGGGTTCGAAAAGCACAAGGGCTACGGCACGAAGCTGCACGTGGAAGCCATCCTTGCTCACGGCGCCTGCCCGATCCACCGTCAAAGCTTCCTCAAAAAGATTTATGCCAGACACGGCATGCCGAAGGAATAGGTCATGATCAGTTCTAACCGAGCCTTCGGCGCGCTGGGAGAGAAATATGCCGCCGGGTATTTGAAGAAAAAGGGTTATAAAATTCTGGAAAAGAATTATAGAAATAAGCTCGGCGAGATCGACCTGATCGCGCGCGACGGGGCGGAGATCGTTTTTGTCGAGGTCAAGACGCGTTCCGTCAAGCCGTATCTGGACGGCCGCTACGCGGTTGACCGACGCAAACAGTTTCATATCATGCGCACCGCTTCCTTCTATCTGGCGTCGAAGCGCTGTACGCTCCAGCCGCGCTTCGATATCATCGAGACCGAGATCGACCGCGGGACGGAAAAACTCGTCCGTATCGAGCATTTTGAAAATGCTTTTTCTCAGACCGAGGATTACGCGCGGTTCTGATACAGCTCCCTTTTCGGGAGCTTTCAGTCTGTAGAAAAACCCAATGTCATTCCGAGGAGGGCGATTAAGCCCGACGTGGGAATCCCCCTAAGAGGCGCAAAATCTCACTGATTAA
>CADBUN010000171.1 GCA_902797825.1 uncultured Ruminococcus sp.
CAGGCGCCAGCCTGCCTGCGATCTCCGCCTTGCTCTGCGAAATTTTCCACTAATATCTTGTTTAAGCGTTTTAATTGAAATTAGTATAAGCTCCTGTAAAGGAGCTTTTTTTGTGCCGATACGGGACGCCGACGGGCGGTTTTCGGAATAATGTCAGATTCATATTGACACCGTTCGCGGTTATCATATATAATGAAAGCAGATTCGACGAATCAACCGATTTTCATGCGATAGAGCCTAGTCAATCACGATTCATTTTGGAGCAAAGTATGTATCATAAATTACGCGCTGCCGACGAGTGGATCTTTGCCCGTATGGCAGAAATGCATCATCCGGTGCTGGACAGGATCATGGTGCTGTTTACCTATGCCGGCACCGGCGGTCTGATCTGGTGGGCGGCGTTTGTCATCCCCCTGCTGATCGCCCGTCAATTCAGAACCAGCATCATCATGACAACCGCGCTGGGGATCAACTATGTCCTCGGCGAGATCCTGATCAAAAAGAAGGTCGGGCGCGACCGCCCCTCCACGCGAATCTCGGATGAAGAGATGAAGATCAGCAAGCCGAAGGATCACTCCTTCCCCTCCGGTCACAGCGCCTCGTCCTTCTGTTCCTTCACCGTCATCGCGCTGAACTGTCCCCTGTGGATGGCGATCCCGGCGTTTCTGCTGGCATGCACCATCGCGTTTTCGCGGATGTATCTGAGGGTACATTACTTCACGGATGTGCTCGGCGGCATGGTGCTCGGGATTTTGGACGGTACGCTGGTCACGCTGTTCTTCCGTCTGGCGCTGTTCAGACAGCCTTAATATTGCAAGCTTCAGCCCTGTGCCTATGGCATGGGGCTTTTTTTGTGAGGAGCGAGGAGTTAGGAATTTCGGGCAAGCCTGACGGCTTTTGATTGATATTCCGGTTACGTGATCAAACGCCCTTCCCTCCCATTCTGACCACTATGATAATCGGTTAAGATTGCCACGGCTCGTGATACGAGCCTCGCAATGACGATTTGTATTCTAACCGCTGACCACTAAAAATTTTGATTATTTTTCTGTTTGACGATTGACAAGCGGTTTATTACTATCCGTATAAAAATTCTCCTATTTTTCATCAAAAGAAGATAGGATAATTCTGTTAAAAAAATTATGGAAAACGTGGAAAACTCTATGAGCAGGCAAAAAAACTAGGAGAAATACACTGTTTTACCCTCGAGTTATTCCACTTATCCACAGAGTTATCAACATTTTTATTGAAAAATACGAATAATACAGAACGTATAATTTCTCAAAAATAATTATTTATTTGAAATAACGGACAAGGCTCCTTTCATATAATCCCTGTGGGATAGGGGTGAAACGGATGAATCAAAGATCGGTTGCCGTCTCGGAGGCGGTCGGGTGCGCCGTCATCTACTGTACCGCCGTCTTTCTGCATTTTGTCTATCCGCTCAGCGGCGGCGCGGCGCTGAGCATCGTGTTCGGCGCGGTCAACGAGAGTATCTGGGAACACAGCAAGATCTTTGCCGCGGCGTATATCGGATGGTCGCTGCTGCAAATCTGCTGGCTCAAGGTGCATTTCAAGCGCTATGCGGTCTCGAAGTGCGTCGGGCTGTACGCGCTGTCGGGGATGATCATCGGCGTGCCCTACCTTTACACAGCCTTCACGGGCGGTCATATCGCATGGGTAGATATCCTGTCCTCCCTGTTGGCGGTGATCCTGACGCAGGCGCTGACCTACCGGCTCGAAACCGGCGAAAACCGGCTGGCGGATTTCTTTGCGCCGGCGCTGATGCTGCTCATGCTTTACTACCTGATGTTTTTCTCCTTCACGATCTTTCCGCCCAAGGTATCGCTCTTCCGCGATCCTGTCAGCGGCGGCTACGGGCTGATTGAACGAATTGCCGAAAAAGAACCCTGAACCGGGCGGATTATCAGCGGATTGTACAGGTCAAAATTCGCTTTTATTCTTCGCGGGAAGCATACCGGCACACAAGATATGGTATACTGTATAAGTATAAGTATGTTTATGTAGGAAAACCGCGCATGACAGCGCCGTACAGCCTGTGGGGAGATCCATGAAAGAACAAAAGCAACAGCCTTATCAAAACGAAGAGCTGCTGATCGGGCGCAACCCGATCAGCGAAGCGCTCAGCGCAGGGCGGCCGATCATCAAGGTGATGATCGCCAAGGGAAAGCCCTCCGGCGCGGCGGTAGAGATCGCCGCCAAAGCCAAGAAAGCAGGCGTGCCCGTGCAGGAGGTCGAGCGCAAAAAGCTCGATTACATGACCGCGGGCGCTGTGCATCAGGGCGTGGCGGCGCTCTGTGCCGTCAAGGACTATGCCTGTGTGGAGGATATCCTCGCGCTGGCGGAGGAGCGGCAGGAAGCGCCCTTCCTCATCATCCTCGACGAGATCGAGGATCCGCACAACCTCGGCGCCGTCATCCGCACCGCCGAATGTGCCGGCGCGCACGGCGTCATCATCAAGAAGCGCCGCAGCGCGGGGCTGACCTATACCGCCTACAAGGCGTCGGCAGGCGCGCTCGAATACCTGCCCGTCGCCAGGGTGACCAATATCGCCGATACCCTGGACGAGCTCAAAGAACAAAACATCTGGGTTTACGGCGCGGACATGAACGGCGAGGATTACTGCCGGACCGATTTCAGCGGCGGCGTCGCGCTGGTGATCGGCAACGAGGGCAAGGGGCTCTCGCGCCTCGTGCGCGAGAAATGCGATGTGATCGTCTCGCTGCCGCTCAAGGGCAGGATCAATTCGCTCAACGCCTCGGTCGCCGCCGGTATCCTGATGTATAAGGTCGCGGAAAAGAGATAAACCATCGCGCCCACACAACCCGAAAGGAGATGAGATCATGAGCATATTCCGCAGAGATAAGGAGAATAAGGAGCCCCGGGAACGGGCTGAGGAAAAGCCGCGCGCCGTCGAAGAAGCGCCGGCTGAAGAAGAATTCACCGATATCAATGAAGCGGCAAGCGACTCATCCTCACCGTCTCAAAATAAGATGGAGGAGATATACTCCACAAAAGATAAACAGGTCAAATTCCGCCGCCAGCAGCCGCTGGAGGAGGAAGCCGCCGCCAAGCGTAAGGAGGCTGCCAAGGACGACCTGATCCGCGGCAAGCTGGAGTTCAACTCCGCCGGAGAAGAGAACGCCCCCGAGGTCAAGCTCGAGGCGGAGCTCGATCCGAACGCCGTCGTCGCCGACGAGATCATCGAGGATGTCGTTGACGTCAAAAAGCTGAAGAACATCTATGTACAGGACATCGACGATATCGACGTCAGCCTTGATCCGTCGGACAGCCTGAGCGAATACGAAAAGCAGGCGCAGGACAAGGAGCGCCGCGCAGCGCGTCAGGCGCCGCAGGTGCCGTATACCGCGCCGACCGATACCGTCGTGATCGCGAAGGTGCCGGTCTATCAGCATGAGGGGAGCGTGGACAAGCTCTACCTCAAGGCAGGCCGCTTCACCGACGTCGTCGAAAGCGAATACGACGAATACCTCAAATCCACCGATCCCACGATCTCCAAGAACTATCACGCGACCAAGCCGATGATCAAGCCGCATCAGAGCCTGCTGTACGCGCTCAGCCAGATCGCCGCGCGCCGCAAGACCGAATCGGAGCAAAAGCAAAAGAGCAAGGAGATCATGCGCAACAACTTCGACGAGGAGCCCGCAAAGCCCAAGAAGAAGAAAAAGCGCTCACGCGTCGGCAAGTTCTTCCGCGTGCTGGGCGCCGTGATCTCCTCGGGCTTCACCTCTCCCTCCGAGGATGAACAGGACCGCATCGCCGACTACGATTCGCGCGAGGACGAGAACTATATGTTCGAGCGCATCAGCAATAATATCAAACGCCAGTCGATCCATCTGGCGCTGTACATCGTGATCGGACTGGCGATCCTCGGTCTGGTCATCTGGGAGGGCGTATCGGGCGCGGCAATCGTCGCCGAAAAGGGCGCCGGCGCCGCCTTTACCATGTGCGCGATGAACCTGATTCTGACGGGCGCGCTGGGCATCGTGGCGCGTCACACCCTGATCGACGGGCTCAAGCCGCTCAGGCGGTTCAAATTCAATTGCAGCACCGTGATCGCGTTCGCGTATCTGGCAAGCCTGCTGCAAAGCCTCGTCTCCCTGTTCACCTGTACCTCCTTTGTCGGAGGGGACTGTCACCTCTACAGCTTCATTCCTGCCTTTGCGCTGGCGCTGAACACGCTGGGCAGGCTGCTGATGGCGCTGAGAGTCAAAAGCAACTTCAGCTTCATCAGCGCCCGCTCTCCTGCCTATGCCGCCAAGCTCTATGACGACGAGGAGACCGCGCGCCGCATGGTGAGCGGCACCACCGCCTCCAAGGGGAACATCGCCTACCAGCACGTCACCCGGTTCCTCTCGGACTTCCTGAAAATCTCCTATGCCCCCGATCCCAGCGAGGAGCTGACCGGCAAGATGGCGCCGATCGCCATCATCAGCTCGCTGTTCGTCACCGTGCTGTACGCGATCATCTTCAAAAGCGTTCAGGGTACCGTATCGGCGCTGACGGTCATGCTCAGCGTCAGCATTCCCTTCACCGGGATGCTCGCCGGCAACCTGCCGATGCTGCTGTTCAGCCGCAGGATGCTCAAGGAGGACGCGATGGTGGCGGGTTATCCGTCGGTGCGCCAGTTCTGTGAGACCTCCGCCGTCATGATGAACGCGAGCGACCTCTTCCCTGCCGGCTGCGTCAAGCTCGAGCAGCTCATCCCCCTGCAGCAGTACAGAGTCAGCGAGAACCTGCTGATGGCGGCGGCGGTGCTGCGCGAGGCGTCGTCACCGATCGCGCCCGTCTTTGACGAGCTGGTAATCGAGAATAACAATGTCCTCCCGTCGGTCGAAAGCGTCATGTACGAGGATAAGAGCGGCGTGGTAGGCTGGATCGGCGGTGAACGCGTCCTTATCGGCAACATGAAGCTGATGAACCGCTACCATATCACCGTCCCGACCGACCTGATCTCCTCCAAGCGCATGAAGGCGTATGACTATGCCTATGTCGCGATATCCGGACAGGCGATCGCTGTCCTGGCGCTGTCCTATCGTGCGGCAAAGCCCCTGAAGGAACAGATTCGCCGTGCCGAACGCAGCGGTCTGGCGCTGATCGTCAGCACGACCGACGCGAACATCACCGCAGAGCTGATCGCCGACCGCTACGAGGTATTCCTGCGCTCCGTCAAGGTGACGGCGCCGGGCTACTCGAACGCGATCGACGAGGCGACCACCAAGGTCGAAGAAGCCTCGCGCGCCTATGTCGCGACGCGCGGCCGCATCGGCTCGCTGGCGCGTGCCGTCGCCGGCTGTATCGGCGTCAAGAGCAACATCAGCCTCGGTATCATGATCGAGATCTTCGGCATGGTGCTGGGGATCCTGCTGTGCGCGACGCTGGCGCTCAACGCGACCGTCGCCCGGCTGTCGATCGTCGAGATGATGATTTACATCGGCTTCTGGGTTGCGGCGACCATCATCGCCGAGCTGATCCGGCGACCGTAGGATGAAGGGAAATAGTGAATAAAGAATAATGAATCATTACTGCGCATAAGGAGTACTGCTATGCTGATTGCCCCCTCTTTACTTTCCTGTGATTTTTCGAGATTCCGCGACGAGATCATCCGCGTCGATGAAGCCGGCGCAGACATCATGCATCTCGACGTCATGGACGGACACTTTGTCCCGAACCTGACCTTCGGCGCGCCGGTGATCAAAAAGCTCAGAGACGCTACCGAAAAGCCCTTTGACGCCCACCTGATGATCTCTGAGCCGCACCGTTATATTAACGATTTTGCCGACGCAGGCGCCGACATCATCTCCTTCCATACCGAATGTAAAAGCGATATCGACGCCACTTTAAGGCTGATCGAGGCGCGCGGCGTCAAGCCGGCGTTAGCGATCAAGCCGAACACCCCTGCCGACGCGGTGCTGCCGTATCTGGAACGGCTGTACATGGTGCTGGTGATGACGGTGGAGCCGGGCTTCGGCGGTCAGAGCTTCATGCCCGACATGATGGAAAAGGTCATTTGTCTGAAAAAGGAGATCCGCTCGCGCGGACTGGACACGCTGATCGAGGTAGACGGCGGTATCGCGAAGAATACCATCGCCACGGCAGCTGCCGCCGGCGTTGACATCTGTGTTGCCGGTACGGCGGTATTCGGCGCGCCGGACGCCAAAGCCGCCATCGACGAGCTGCGCGCGCTGTGCGGATAACCGGCGCTGTTTTCGTTTAACAAATCGAATATCCCGACAGAAATCGGACATAATAAAAGCAGGAGCGCGGTGCTCCTGCTTCTTTTTCTGTGAATTCATTAACCAGCCACGAAACAAAGTGATACGGAATTCTTCGCAACAAATGTTATAGATATAACCGTCGCGCCGAACCGCAACCGCGTGATGCGCGTTGCAAGGGCGCGGCAGGACTCCATCCGTCAAGCCGACATTATTTGGAGATCAGATTGCCGTCGGCGTCATACTTTTTCTCGATGACAGAGCCGTCCTCGGCGTTCTCATAGGTGACGGTATACTCGACGGTATCGTCGGCTTTATACAGCGTCATCTTGGTCATCTCGTCGTCGCTGTTGTACTCGTATTTCTTATAATTAAGGAGCTTGTTATCGCCATCATACTCATAAATCACCGTCTCGAAGCCGTGGTCGTTATACTCCTTGACCGTGATACCGACGGTCTTGCCGTTGCCGTCGAGCTCGGTACGCTTGGTGGTCAGCCCCTCGTCGTTTCTCTCGAACAGTGACTGCGATTCGATAGAACCATCCTCGGCATAGTGAATTTCCTTAGAGGCAAATCCGCTCTTGTCAAATTCATAGCCGATGGAGCTTATGAACTTGCCCTTGGAATCATAGCTGTATCGGCGCGTCACGCGTCCGTTCTCATCACGCTCTTCCTTGGAATAGCCGCTCGCGTTGCCTTCTGCGTCAATGCTGATGGGCGTTACGCCATCGGGAATACTCACCGGCGCTTCGTCAACGGTCGCCGCCTCGGTGGCAGCGGACTTTTCGTTACTTTGGCAGGCGGTCAGCGCCAACGCGCAGGACGCCAGCACCGCGATCAACAGCAGAGAAATCAACTTTTTCATCCTAAATCTCCTTTTCCCGATACATACGCCCGTTGTCATCAAGCGACGAGCCGGGCGGACATATCTATCTGTCATCATAAACGGATTGATACGGTTATTATACCATTTTTTATGATTTAGTCAACATGAATCGGGGGAGTATTTTGGTCATCAACAAAGAGAAGCAGGGATGGTACCTGCGCTGGCCGCTGGGCGAGACGCCGCACAGGACGATCTTGAGCCATATTCACGGAGAAACCGACTTTTTGCCTCGGAACAGCTGCGTCTTTCATCCGACAGCCGCCCTGACTGCCGCGGCGCTGAGCATGAGCGCCGGAGATGAAAAGCTGCTCAGGGACAACCTGACCGAGCTTGACTACCACGATATCCTGACCGTCGCCTACGCCCATACCGAGCGCGACAAGATCGGGATGTGTCTGGCGAGCCGCGTCAGGGACGATACCCTGCAGATCGCGGTCGTCCTGCGCGGCACCGAGGGCGACGAGTGGTACTCGAACTTCGATCTCGGCTATACGGCGGAGCACAGCGGCTTCGCCAAGGCAGCCGACTTTGCGGAGCTGAAGCTGGGAGATTATGTATTCACCCACGCGATCGGGCTGCAGCCCTCCTTCTTCGTCACCGGCTACAGCCGCGGCGGCGCGGTCGCGAATATCCTCGCCAAACGCCTGTGCGACCGCTACGGGCTCGAGCGCGTCTGCGCCTATACCTTCGCATCACCCAACACCACCATCAGCCGCCGCACCAACCGCTACACCTGTATCTTTAACCTGGAGCGGCAGGAGGATTTCTTCACGCGCGTTCCCCCGGCCGGCTGGGGCTATACCAAATACGGCAAGACGATCTCGCTGTCGGATATCGGCGATATGACCGCCGGCTACCGCGCCCTCACCGGCGAGGATTATATCGGCTTCACCCGTCAGAGCGCGGTGAACAACTTTTTATGCGCCCTGCAAACGCTCGCGCCGAATGTCCACGCCTACTATGAACGCCGCCGCCAAATCGGCAGCCGCAGGCTCAGCCTGTACGAATTCATGCGCGTCGTGGCAGCGATGCTGTCCGATCATATGGACGACGACGCGGCGGATATCTTCCTCTCGGCGATGGTCTCGGAGTATGCCGATCTCATGAGCTTTCTGTCAAGCGGCGCCGACCTGACCGAGATCATCGGCTCAGGCGCCGCCATCCCGAAGTGCAGCGTCGCGGACAGCCACAGCCCCGCCGCCTATATGGCGTCGCTCGCCATCCTGCTGCCGCAGTAGCGCGCCGCCCTCGCGGATCCGCGCTTCAAGCGCCGCCGACACGGGATACAGCTCGCCGTATTCGCTCAGCCGCCTAAGCTCCGTTTCACCTGCCGCTACCCCGGGCAGGAGGATGTACTTTCCGTCATAACGATACAGCGCGTAGCCGCCCCTCATCCCGCCGCGCAGGAAATCGAGCAGCGCGTCGGCGTGGAAGAACACACAGACCTCACGCGTGCGGCTGCGCTTGATGCGGTATTTCCTGCGGCGCTTAACCGCATGGACGGAGATGATCAGCAGGCATCCCGTGCGCGACGGAAGCGCCTCGATCAGGTAGCTTTTGCCGCGATGATCGAGTCCGCACACCTCGCCGATATGACACAGCAGGTTTTTCAGCGCTGTCTGCGGCACGCTGTCGTCAAAGCGCAGCGCATACCGCCGCATATCCTCCGTCCCGAGGGACACCAGGATCGTCCCCTTATCTAACATTTCGATCGTCATACGCACACCCCATAGCTTCACGATAAAATACCTGCCCCTATGATAAAAGACCTGCCCCTCGTATGCAAGAGGGAATTGCCGGATGGCAGGATTTGGCTGTGGTATACTATGACGAAAAGAGGGCAAGGGTGACTGAGATATCGGAGAAAGCGAGCGATATCTCAAAAACGTTCCGCTCATGACGGTTTCCGTATTGACAGACCTTGCCGCATATTGTAGAATTCAGTTATAGACAGACGGGTGACCGACCGCGGGGCAGCGACAAGCCGCCCCCGACGCGTATCTCAAATACAGCGCAAGGATGATCCGTCTTTAAATGAAGAAAGATAAATGCAATTGGGTTCAATCCTTTCATCTTAGAGTTGAACACGAAATCATCATACATAGGAGTGAAACACATGAGTACAAGCTGGCTGAAAAATTCCGTCTTTTATGAAATCTATCCCCAGAGCTTTTGCGACAGCAACTCCGACGGTATCGGCGACCTGCACGGTATCGTCACCAAGCTCGACTATATCCGCGACCTCGGCTGTAACGCGATCTGGATCAACCCGATCTATGATTCGCCGTTCATGGACGCCGGCTACGACGTGCGCGATTACAAAAAGATCGCGCCGCGCTACGGTACCATGGACGACTTCATGCACCTGCTCGACGAGGCGCACAAGCGCGACATGAAGATCCTGCTCGACCTCGTCCCCGGTCACACCAGCGACACCCACGAGTGGTTTCAGCAGGCAAAGTCACCCTATCCCGGCGCCTATGACAACCGTTATATCTTCACCAAAAGCGTCTGGGACGCGCCGCCGGAATACCGCATGATGTGCGGTATCTGTGACCGCGACGGCAACTATCTGGTCAACTTCTTCTCATCCCAGCCTGCTTTGAACTACGGCTTTTATGAGGTTGACCATCCCGAATGGCAGTTTTCCTGTGATTCGCCCGAGGCTTGGGAGACCGTTGACGCAATCAAGGATATCATGCGCTTCTGGCTTGACAAGGGGATCGACGGCTTCCGCGTCGATATGGCGGATTCGCTCGTCAAGAATGACGAGGAGAAGATCGCGACCGCCAAGATCTGGCGCAGCGTGCGCGAAATGCTCGACAGCGACTATCCCGACGCGGTGATGGTCAGCGAATGGAGCAATCCTCAGCGCGCGATCGTAAACTCAGGCTTCCACGCCGATTTTTACCTCGATCACCCCGGCAACGGCTACAACACCCTCTTCCGCAAAAAGACGGAGGACGGCGATAACCTGAGCGTTTTTGCCGACCACGCCCACGGCGATATCACCGCCTTCTTAGCCGACTATGTCCCGGCGTATCTGTGCTCGAAGGATCACGGCTATATCAGCTTCATCACCAACAACCACGATATGCCGCGCGCGCCCTTCTACATGAGCGAATGGATGATCGAGCTCAGCCACGCCTTCATCATGACGATGCCCGGCGTTCCCTTCGTCTACTACGGCGACGAGATCGGGATGCGCTACCGCACCGACCTGATCAGTAAGGAAGGCGGCTTCTCGCGCACCGGCTCGCGCACGCCGATGCAGTGGAACCATGAAAAGAACCTCGGCTTCTCGGATGCGGACGAGGATATGCTCTATCTGCCGCTCGACTACAGCGAGGGTTATCCGACCGTTGCGGACCAGCAGGGCGTCGGCGGCAGTATTTACGAGAACCTCAAGTCCCTGATCGCGCTGAGAAAGGCGAATCCCGAGCTGAGCAACGACAGCGAGTTTGAGATCGTCTACGCGCAGGAAAAGACATATCCCTTCGTTTACAAGCGCGGCAGCTTCACCGCCTTCATCAACCCGTCCGACGAGGATCATACCGTCCCCTATGAGACCGACGGCGCGAAGGAATACTACTTCCTCGGCGGCTATGAGCTCGGCGAGGAGCAAGTCATCATCCGCAGCCGCAGCTTCCTGCTGCTCAGGCATGAGGGATAAAGGCGCACAGCGCTTTTCATGAGTTTCACTCCCATGATGTGCCGGACACGCGTGTCCGCACGGTTCATGAACTCAGTTCAAAGCATTCGGGATCTTTGCCCGGCACATATGCCGATACGTTACGTTTCTGATACTAATCCTTGATAAAAAGATTTAATCAGATATTAGTGATAAATTTCGCAGAGCGAGGCGAGTGACGCAGGCATACTGTCGTA
>CADBUN010000172.1 GCA_902797825.1 uncultured Ruminococcus sp.
CGATCTTACTGATGAACAGAAACAGCAAGTTAATATTATGCTGTACACTTCGCCTTCTCTTTCTACCGCTCATTTCTACAAAGAAGATTTTCTGAAAATACTCGATTGTACCGACAGGGAGTCTGCTAAGGCAGCTCTCTCTGACTGGATCAATTCAGCTTACGACTGCGGTATTGAAAAATTCAAAAAATGCGCTCAGACTATGATCAACTGGATGTCAGGCATACTAAACTCTTTTTCTTCTCCCATCACCAACGGGTTTACCGAAGGTTGTAACAACAAGATCAAGGTACTTAAAAGAATTGCTTACGGTTACCAGAATTTTAGCAGATTCAGAAACCGTATCCTTCATATCTTTTCTAACCAATTCTCTAGTAACGCTAAACAAGCGACAGCTTCTTAGCCATCGCTTGTTCTATTCTCTTATTCTGTTTTATATTCGGATTTACCCCAACTATTGACAAAGAGCCGAAAATGGAAAAGAAAAGCCCGACAGTCGATGCTGTCGGGCTTTGATGTGCGATGATTTACTGCTTTTCGCAATAGTAGCTCACGTCGAAGGTCTCGAGGATCATGTTCTTCTCGGTGACGGTATAGGAATATGTCTGTTCCTTATCCCAGTTATCAAGCTTGATCTTGACCTTGCCGTTTTTCTGATCTTCGATCTTGTAGGTGCCTTCATGCGAAGAGCCGTCGGTCTCGCCGACCAGCTTACAGGTATGGTCGCTGTTGAAGGTCCAGATCCAGTTGCCTTCTTTTGCGTCGGTCTGTTTCCATGTGCCGACCAGATTGTTGTCAACATAGTTCTTCTGACCGCAGGCTGTCATCAGCGCAGCCATCATCGCGACCAGCATCACAGCAGCGATCACTCTGGTAATTGTTTTCATTTTTACCTCCTAATTAATATACTGTTTTCCTTAAAGTACGACTATTATAACACATTGATAGGAAGATTTCCAGCCTTTTATCAGAATTCACAAATAATTCATGACTTCCTCGGCAAATCCCCCTAGGGGATCCTTAAGCCGGAAAAACAAACAGCGAGGAAAACTCCTCGCTGTTGTTTATCGGTTCGTGATCAGTCAGCTACGAAGAATACATCCATGCCGGTGGTCTCGCCGTCAGCAACGATGTAAGCCTTGCTCTCTTCGGGCTTTACATAGACGGTGTAAGCCTTCTTGCCCTTAACGACCTTCTTGACGTTCTTCTCGATGTCGTTGACGGACACGGTAGCGCCTGCGTACTGAATGTACAGATCGAACTTAGGCTCAGCCTTTTTGGTGGTGGTCTTCTTAGCTGCGGTCTTGGTAGCGGCAGCCTTGGTCTCGGTCTTAGCGGCAGCCTTCTTGGCAGCGGCAGCCTTGGTCTCGGTCTTAGCCGCGGTCTTCTTGGCAGCAGCCTTGGTCTCGGTCTTCTTAGCGGCTGTCTTGGTCTCAGCCTTAGCGGTGGTCTTCTTAGTAGTTGCCATAATAAAAGTCCTTCTTTCTGAAAAATGAAAATATGTACTAAGCGGTAAGCTTGATTTTCGTGCTTACAGCTTGTATTATATCTATCTGTTTTGCGCTTGTCAAATGAAAGAGAAAATTTTGTTTGTTTACACAAATGGAGGATTGGAAGGGCGCGTTTTGTCGGTATTGTTGACGGAAGATTTTTGCACAAAATCTCATTCTGGCGGTTTTTTGCCTTGCATATTTCATAAAACGCTATCGTTATTTTGTGCAGATTCACAGGGTAATATTCGGGACTTAGACAAATTGACGATTTTCCGAAAAAAGTTTTATGATCTTTTTACGATGTGGCGATTGCATTCGGGGGCTGTCGCTGGTATAATGATAAAGTACAAAAATCGGGACTCAATTAATTTCGGGCTGCGATCGGCAACTCGGCGGCAGGTGTTCGTCCGCGGCAGGGAGGAGCCTCTTCGCCTGTACGATAACCGGAGATTCCGTAAACAATCGATTTGATGATTCTGCCTTATTGTTGGAGGTGAGCTTTTGATGTCGTCCTTTCTTGACGTCGGTACTCAGGTGCTGGTGCTGTTTATCCTGATCGCGGTCGGCGCGCTGTTGACCAAGATCGGGTTGATTACCGAAGCCGGCTCGCGCACCATGACCGACGTGGTGTTGTATGCGGTGACGCCCTGTGTGATCATCAACGCCTTCCAGCGCGAATACCGCCCCGAGCTGCTCGGCGGTTTGCTGACGGCGCTTTTGGCGGCGTTCTTGACGCTGCTGGCTTCCGTGCTGCTTGCGGAGCTGCTCTATCGTAAAAAGGAGATTGACCGCGGCGTGGTGCTGAAATTCTCGGTCGTGTTTTCCAACTGCGGCTTTATGGCGCTGCCGCTGCAGCAGGCGGTGCTGGGCGAGGACGGCGTGTTTTACGGGGCGGCGTATGTCGCGATGTTCAACATCTTCATGTGGACCTACGGGCTGATCGCGATGAGCCGCAGGACGGAGTGGAAGGCTGCCCTGCGCGCGGTGTGTAACCCCGGGATTATCGGCACGGTCATCGGCGTGGTGTTGTTCGCCTGCTCCGTCCGGCTGCCGGCGGTGCTTTTGTCGCCGGTACAGATGCTCGCCGCGCTGAACACCCCGGTGCCGATGCTCGTGATCGGATATCATCTGGTTCATGCCGATCTCAGGCGCGTTTTAAAGGATAAGGACGCGTATCTTGCGATGGCGCTGCGCCTGATCGTGATTCCGCTTGCGGTGATGGGTGTGATGCTCGCCTTGCGGATCGACGCGGTGGTGACCGTTGCCACGGTGATCGCCGTCAGCTCGCCTGTGGCGGCATTTACGACGATGATGGCGACGAAGTACGGCAGGGATACCGAGCTCAGCGCCGGGATCGTCTCTGCCTCAGCCCTGTTTTCGCTGGTGACCATGCCGCTGGTGGTCGGGCTGACACAATATTTGGTTAGATAGCCTTCGATTTGATATCGGAGATTTGAGGAAACGCCTTGCCGCCTTTAGCGCGGCAGGAAGGACAGAAAGGAACAGGATATGCCTAAGAACCCGAAACAGAAACAAAAGCTCCTTTACATCATGAAGTTTTTTATGGAGAAAACTGATGACGAATACGGCGTGACCGTCGCCGATATCATCGACTATCTGGACGAGTACGACATTGCCGCTGAGCGCAAGAGCATCTATAACGATATCGAGTGCCTGCGTGATTTCGGCTTCGATATCGTTAAGTCAAAAGTCGGCAAGATCTCGCTGTTCAGCCTGGTGTCGCGCGATTTTACCCTCGAGGAGATCAAGCTTTTGATCGACGCGGTCCAGAGCTCCAAGTTCATTACCCTTAAGAAAAGCCGCGAGCTGATCCGGAAGATCGAACACCTGACCTCCGAAAATCAGGCGAAGGAGCTGCACCGTCAGGTGATCGTCGCAAATCGCGTCAAGAACAGCAACGAGGATATCTACCGCAATATCGACTGTATCAACCGCGCGATCAACAAGAAGCGCAAGATCGGCTTCTATTATACCCGGTGGGCGGTCTCGCGTACCGGCGCGCGCAAGGTGATTAAGGTGCGCCGCCATGACGGGACGCGCTATTTCCTGACGCCCAAGGCGCTGACCTGGGATGATGAAAACTACTACCTGATCGCCTATGATAAGGAAGCGGAAAAGCTCAAGCACTTTCGCGTGGATAAGATGGAGGATATCTCTGTGGAGGACGTCCGCGCCGACAGTGCCAAGGCGGTCGATAAGTTCGATCTCGCGGTTTATACCAAACAGGTGTTCGGAATGTACGGCGGCGATACCGTCAACGTCAAGCTGCGGTTTGACGACGATCTGATCGGCGTCGTCGTAGACCGCTTCTCCGATAAGGTCTTTATTCAGCCGCATAGCGACGGCACCTTTACCATGACCGCCGAGGTGATGCTCTCGCCCCAGTTCTACGGCTGGCTGTTCTCCTTCGGTGATAAGGTGCGGATCGTGTCGCCGAAGTCGGCAAAGAACGGCTTCCACCAGTATCTGGATCGGGTTAGAGAACTGTATGAATAAGCAGCCTGACCGAAAACAGCAGCCGCAAAGGCAAGCGCGATAGAGATAATACGGAGTATATCCTGATTTTTTGTAAAATACTGTTTATTTTTTTCACGGTTTGTGCTATGATATATTAGATAATATGTCGGCGGAAGCTTTTTCGCCGATTCCGTATGCCGAGGGAGGAGCGGTTATTCCCGTACCGAACAGGTGGGATGGCGCGCTTTTCGGAGCCGATGAAGCGGCTCGGGTTCTCTTCGGCAGATCAAACAGAGAACAGGAGAGCTGTAACCGGTATGATTTTAGCGTCACAGTCGCCGCGCAGGCAAGAACTGATCGCCAATATTACCCCCTCGTTTCGGGTGATCGTATCTCAGGCGGAGGAAAAGCTGCCCGAGGGTATCGCTCCGGAGGAGGCGCCCGTGTATCTCGCCGGCATCAAGGCGGAGGCGGTTGCCGCCGCGCATCCCGACGAGGTTGTGATCGGCGCCGATACGGTCGTCATTCTTGACGGTGAGATTTTGGGAAAGCCGCGCGATCAAGCTGACGCCGAGCGGATGCTGCGCGCGCTGTCCGGCAGGGAGCATACCGTCATCACGGGGTGTGCGATCTGCGGCTTCGGCAGGCGCGTCACCTTCTCGGAGCAGACGCGCGTGACGTTTTATCCGCTCAGCGACAGGGAGATCGCCGAATACATCGCTACGGGCGAGCCGTTTGACAAGGCGGGCGCCTATGGGATCCAGGGAAAGGGCTGTGTGCTGGTACAGCGGATCGAGGGCGATTTCTTTAACGTGGTAGGGCTTCCAGTCGCCAAGCTCAAGCGCGAGCTGGAGGCGTTCGACACGTCGTTATCATCCGAGGACAAAGCATAAATGCTGCGGCTTCATGATTTCTTATGCATCAGAAATGCCGCAGATCACGCCCGCGCATCACGGCGCGTCAGGGACGATACCGACGGAAAAATGTTCGTGACGGCAATCCCTTGATCGCGGTCGTTCCCTATACTTTTTGTATCATTATCCCCGAATAGGACAAGATGACTATATGAGAATATTTCAACAGAAAAAAATATGGATAATCGCCCTGCTGCTATTGGCGTCGATTCTGATCACGCTGCTCAGCGTGGTGGTGGTCGATGCGACGGAGAGAGCGGCAAAGAAAATACCCCCTGCCGGCTCGACCGCGCAAAAAACGTCGGACGGCGAGCGTTTGCAAAAGCAGCTCGATCAAGCCCTGCTCAACCGCAGCCGCTGGCTCTATGATTTGATGAAGCTGTCGGGCAAGGCGCAGCCGGAGGACAGCGCGAATCCGCAGCGTATCTATGAACAGGCGTGCGCGTGCGGCATCATCGACAAAAATGAAACGCAGGATATGTACCTGCCGTTGGAACGCCGCTTTGTCGCCAAGACGATGGTAAAGGCGCTGGGCTACAAGCGCCGTTCGCCGGGGTATCTTGCCGACGTCGTCGCGGCGGACAGCGATATGGAGACGATGGCGTATTACGGCTATTTTTTGCCGGACGGTAACGCGATGATACACCCCGAAGCGAAGTTGACCGCTCAGGAGTATGGCGCGCTGATCGACGCGCTTACGCTGTATCAAAGCCTCAAGGGAAAGACGCTCTTGACCTTCGGCGACAGCATTATGTACGGCAGCGGTAATCAGGGCGAGGGGATCGCCGATATGTTCGGCGATAAGTACGGGATGACGGTACACGATTATTCCGTCCCCGGTTCGACGATGGGAATCCGCGAGGATCGCGGTCATATCCGTGATCAGGTGCTCCGGGCGGCGATCGAAAGGATTCACCCCGATCTCATCCTGATCAACGGCGGTACCAACGATATGTATAACCTGCCGCTCGGCGTTCTCAGCACAGGCTTTGAAAAGGCGATGGCGTCGGAATCCGATTTTACCGAGGGGATGGAAAAAACCCTGTGGAGTATCCGGCAGAATTGGCGAAAGACGCCTGTCGTATATCTGCGGATGCATAATATGAATTTCGGCTCCGATACAAAGGAACGCCAGTTCGGTGAACGGGCGATGGCGGTCGCCGAAAAATGGAGTATCAGGACGGTGGATGTGTTCAACGACAGCGAAATGAACGCCGAGGACGCCGCCACCTGTAACCGTTACACATACCTGAAAACCA
Source organism: uncultured Ruminococcus sp. (assembly GCA_902797825.1). GTDB lineage: Bacteria > Bacillota > Clostridia > Oscillospirales > Acutalibacteraceae > Ruminococcoides. The sequence continues at coordinate 6,145 of CADBUN010000172.1, forward strand.
GCGAAGGCTACGTGTGCGATTCTGTCCATCCGAACGCCTTGGGCTATGCCAAATTTTATCTGCCCCTGCTCAGCGAGGCGGTAACAAGTGAGTTTAAATAAGGAGATCATCATGATGAAACTGTATATTGCCGTACCCTGTTACAACGAAGAAGAAGTCCTGCCGGACAGCGCCGAAAAGCTGCGTGCCAAGCTCAGGACGATGATGTCAAAGGGGCAGATCGGTTCTGACAGCCGTATCGTGTTTATTGACGACGGCAGCGCGGATAAGACATGGGAGCTGATCACCAAGCTGCATGAAAGCGACAGCATCTTCAGCGGTATCAAGCTCAGCCGCAACCGCGGTCACCAAAACGCGCTGATGTGCGGACTGATGACGCTCAAGGACGAGGCGGACGCGGTGATCTCGATCGACGCCGATTTGCAGGACGATATCGAGGTCTTTGATCAGATGGTCGAAAAATACAACGAGGGCTGCGACGTGGTATACGGTGTGCGCTCCAAGCGCGAGACCGACACCTTCTTCAAGCGCTTTACCGCCGAGGGCTACTATAAGGTGCTCGATATGATGGGCGCGAAGGTCATCTTCAATCACGCGGACTTCCGCCTGATGAGCAGAAGGGCTTTGCAGGCTTTCGCCGAGTTCAAGGAGACCAACCTCTTCCTGCGCGGCATGGTGCCGATGGTCGGTTACAAGAGCGATATCGTGACCTATGCGCGCTCCGAGCGTCTTGCAGGAGAGAGTAAGTATCCGCTCAAGAAAATGCTCCAGCTCGCGTGGGAGGGCATCACCTCGCTGTCTACCAAGCCGATCAAGCTGATTACCCGTCTCGGGCTGATTATCTTCATCATCAGCATCATCATGCTGATCTATACCCTGATCCGCTTCTTCTGCGGCGCGACAGAGACCGGCTGGGCGTCGCTGGCGGTGTCCGTCTGGGCGATCGGCGGCCTGCAGATGATGGCGATCGGCATCATCGGCGAATATATCGGCAAGATTTATCTGGAAAGTAAGCGCCGTCCGCGCTTCATCGTGGAAACTTATTTGCATGACTGATGTTTTCGTCAGAAAAGCGGCAAGCGAACATATTTGAAAAATAAGAAAGCTCGCGAATCGTGAAGAGTCGCGAGCTTTTTCCGTATCAGATATGATTATAGATGGAAGGCGCGTTTTAAAAACAGCTTGCCGGTGTTGGTGATGAAGATATCCTCCGCCTTGCGGATGATCTCGTTCTCGGGGGTGTTGTGTTCCTTAAAGTCCACGATCAGCTTCGCTTCCACCAGAATCTGATGGTCGAGGGTGCTGATGTGTTCATAATTCTCGGCGTTTTCGACCATATGACAGACGTGCATCGCCGACGCGTCGCTGATACCGCATTCGCGCAGGATATCGCGCACCACGGGGATGCGGTCGCCGCGGACGTCGTGAACGACGGCGGCAAGCTCGAGATCGTACTGTTCTTCGTCGCTGAGCTTCTCCATTTCACCGATGCTTTTGGCGAGCGTATAAACGCGGACGAATCGCTGTACCTTGACGGGATCGCTGTCGTGGTACTGCTTCATCCGCAGCGCGACCAGCTTCACGTCGGCGGCGCGCTTTTTCTGCGCTTCGGTGAGGGGCTTTGGTTCGTGATGGTTATCGGGCACTTTTCAGTTCCTTCCTTCGTTGTTTTCTGTCCGCTTTATCCCGGCGGATGATTTCCCTGAGATGGGCGAAGGCTGCTTCTTCGCCGTTTTCCGCGAGATAGGCGAGGAGCGATTCGATCAGGTCACAGGTCGCCGGATGAACCATCTCTCCGCGAAAGACGCGTCCCTTGCGCTCCTTGCCCTTGATGAAGTATTCGAGAGGGCTTTTGTCGGTATAGCTTTTTCCCTGATAGATTTTGCACGCCGCTACGCGGTCACAGAACATCTCGACCACATACCGTATCGGCATCTCGACCGGTCGGATTTTGCGGTCGGCAGGGGAGTAGTCCGTCCAGTATTCGAAGTGGTGGCGGTTGCGCCCCTTGTGGTGCATCCAGGCTTCGCTGTAGCCCTTGATCTCGCGCTCGCGGTCGTTGGGGCTGCGCGTGCCCTGCCAGTACCGCGCGCCCTCGCTGAATTCGGTCCACGAGTATTTGGACAGGTCATGCTTCAAGCCCTGCCACGGAATCCCTGCCCGAAAGCAGTTCTTGATGACCTGGTGGCGGTGGCGCGTGATCGTCTTAAAATGGTTGAGCGCCTTTATCATAGAATCCCTCTTTTCCGAATATCTATTATAGTATAAAGCGCCGGAATATGCAAGTGAGGATTTGCTCGGGAGAACGAAGGGTTGATGAAGGCTATCACGACTAGGTCATCCTTGTAGGCGTAACAAATTTTTCATAAAAACGCAATTACCTATTGACAAATTATATTTTATCAAATATAATAGAGCAAAAGAGAAAGAAAGGGTGTCACGGATGAGCGATCTCTATACAGAAGAAGCGCTGAAGCTCGAAAACCAGCTGTGTTTTCCGCTCTATGCCGCCGCGCGACGGGTGGTGGGGCTGTATACGCCTTATCTCAGGGAGCTGGGGCTGACCTATACCCAGTACATCGTGTTCCTCGTGTTATGGGAGCATGACGGGATCCCGGTCGGGGAGCTCGGCAGGAGGCTGTATCTGGATAACGGCACCCTCACACCCCTGCTCAAAAAGCTGGAGGCAGCGGGCTATCTGACGCGCTCACGCGATCACGCGGATGAACGCGTGGTGATCGTGACGCTGACCGACGCCGGCAAACAGCTCAGGGAACGGGCGAGGAGCATCCCCTTGAAGGTCGGCTCCTGTATCTGTCTGAATGAAGAGGAGGCGGTCGGACTGTATACCCTGCTGTACCGGCTGTTGAAGGAGGAGGAAGCATGAACCGACAAAAGGTCATTATCCGCACCAGCGTGATCGGTATCCTCGCCAACGTCCTGCTGGCAGGCTTCAAGGCAGCGGTCGGACTGCTGTCGAATTCGATCGCCATCGTGCTGGACGCGGTCAACAACCTCAGCGACGCGCTGTCTTCGGTGATTACGATCATCGGCGCGAAGCTTTCCGTCAAGCCTGCGGATAAAAAGCATCCCCTGGGCTACGGACGTATCGAATATTTAAGCTCTATGATTATCGCCGTCATCATCCTGTATGCCGGTATCTCGGCAGGGATTGAGTCGGTCAAAAAGATCATTAACCCCGAAGCGCCCGATTACAGACCGGTGACGCTGATTATCGTTGCGGTCGCCGTCGTGGTCAAGATCGTGCTGGGTACCTATGTTTCGCGCGTCGGCAAAAAGGTCAATTCCGATTCCTTGGCGGCGTCGGGCAAGGACGCGCTGATGGATTCGATCATTTCGGCTTCGGTGCTGGTTGCCGCGGTCATCTACCTGATCTGGGGCGTGTCGCTGGAAGCATATCTCGGCGTGATCATCGCGCTGTTTATCATCAAGAGCGGCCTCGAGATCCTGCGTGAGACGATCTCTCAGATCCTAGGCGAGCGAATCGACGGAGAACTCAGCAAGCAGATTAAAAAGGACCTGTGCGCCTACGACGGCGTCAGCGGCGCCTATGACCTGATTCTCCACAGCTACGGTCCCGAACAGCTGATCGGCTCTGTCCATATTGAGGTGGATGATACCATGACGGCGCCCGAGCTGGACGCGCTGGAGCGCCGCATGACGGCGGATATCTATGCGAAGCACCGCGTTGCGCTGACGGGTATCTCGATCTATTCGGTGAATCTCAGCGATCCCGAGACGGACACCCTCTTCCATCAGGTTCACGACGAGGTGATGCAAAACGAGCATATTTTACAGATTCACGGCTTCACGCTCGATAAAGAAACGGCAACCGCCGTGTTCGATCTGGTGATCAGCTTTGACGTCAAGGACAGAAGGGCGCTGCTGGATTCCGTTGCCGCCGAGCTCTCGCGGCAGCATCCCGATTATCACTTTGTCATCAATCTGGATAACGATATATCCGATTGATTCTTCGGTCAATATTGAGTCGGACAAAAGCATATTTTAACCGGCTCTGAAAATACTATTTTAAAGGAGGCATTCTTATGGCAAGCATCTATGATTTTACACTGTACGACAGAAAGGGCAACGCATACCCTCTCGCGGATTACAAGGGAGAGGTCATGCTCATCGTCAACACCGCGACCGGCTGCGGCTTCACACCGCATTATAAGCCGATCGAAGAAATGTATGAGAAATATCACGATAAGGGCTTTGAGGTCATCGACGTGCCCTGTAATCAGTTTGCCGGTCAAACTCCGGGCAACGATGAAGAGATCCATGAATTCTGTACCCTTAAGTACAATACACAATTCCCCCAGATGAAGAAGAGCGACGTCAACGGCGAAAACGCCCTGCCTCTGTTCACCTATCTGAAAAGTCAAAAGGGCTTTGAGGGCTTCGGCAAGGGCGTCACCGCGATGGCGATGAAGGCGATGGCGAAGAAAGCGGACAAGGATTATCAGAACAGCCCCGATATCAAGTGGAACTTTACCAAATTCCTCGTAGACCGCGAGGGCAACGTCGTGGCGCGCTTTGAACCGACGGCTGATATGAAGAGCGTTGAAAAGGCGGTAGCGGAACTCATTTAGTAATCAATCTTTGTTTGCATTGTATTTATCATGGCAAAAACGCATGAGACTTCTCCCGGAGTCTCATGCGTTTTATGTTGTTGTTATTTCGTCATTTATTAAACAAGCCCTAATCCTTGATAAAGGATATTTTCAGGGATTGGTATGAAAAGCCGTCAGGCTTTCCGATCATGAGGTCAAAGTCCCTTGCGGATCAGCCTTGACAGGGGCTTGTAGATGATCGCGACGATTACCGAGACGATGATACCCTTCAAGAGATTGAACGGCAGCACACAGAACAGGCAGAAGGTGAAGGTGTCCTTTACCCACGGGATGATCGCCTTGCCTGCCTCGACGATTTGCTCGATCGGCATGAACGCCGCATACATCGGGATCATCACATAGGCGTTGAGGAACACGCCGACGACCGCCATCACGACGGTAGAAATCATCATGCCGATGATCGCGTGCTTCTTTGTCTTTTTGCGCTTGTAGATCACGCTTGCCGGAACGACCATCGCGACGCCGACGATGAAGTTCGCCAGCTCGCCGACAAAGCCGGTCGAGGTGCCCTTGAGGATCAGCTTGATCAGGATCTTGATCAGCTCGATTACGATACCCTGGATCGGACCGAAGGCAAACGCGCCGATCATGACCGGCACCTCGGAGAGGTCGATCTTGTAGAAGGAGGGCGCGATGAAGCCCAGCGGGAATTCGATCAGCATCAGCAGCCCTGCCATCGCGCCCAGCATGGCGGTGGTGGTGAGCATCCTCAGACGATACGAATTGGATTTCTTGGCGGTTGACATGGTTTCTCCTTTGCGGTCAGGAACCGCAAGACATGATTTGGATTTTGCGACAAACAGAAAACTCCGCAGGATCGGGAACCTACGGAGCATTTTTGCTGCAATCATATCTTCTCTCATCCGGACTGATACCCTTATCAAAGGTAAATACCGTCGGTTACGGAATCGCACCGTATCATGCCGCCGCGGCGGCTCGCAGACTATACTGCCGGTTGGGACTCACACCCTACCCCGAAGATGGTAAGCAAACGCTTACCCTATTATATTACCACCGTCCGCACCATGTGTCAATAGCTTTTTGCAGGAAAAGAAAAGGCAATACCGCTCCTTGCTTCATGCGGTATTGCCTGATAAATTCTGTGGATGGAGTTATGCTTTGATACGGGTGTCGATCGCGTAGGGAATCTCGATCATCACCGCGTAACGCTGGATCAGCGTCGCGTCGATCAGATCAAGGATATCGTTGTCGTCAACGTCACCGCGCATCATCACGCTTTCGGGCAGATCACAGCTCAGTCCGGCGTTATCCCGCTGGATCAGCGTCGCGTCGATGGTATCGACGATTTGATCACCGTTGGCGTCGCCGCGGAGGGCAGGATCGTCAAATTCACAGATGAAGAACGAGTTATAGTAGCAGTAGTAGGAGCTGTAGTAGGTGCTGCCGATGCATTTATCCCATTCGCCGGGGTTCCTGCCGCCGAAGCTCATCGGATACATCATGGCATAATCCTCGTTGGTATCCGCCGCGCCGTATTCATCGTCGAACCAGTTGGTGTAGTCGGGGAAGGGGGTATCGTCCGTCCATTCCCAGCTGTACCGACCGTCCGTACAGTGCAGCCCGATCCAGCAGTAGCCCTGCCTGTCGCCGATCATACTCAGGACGTGGTCGTTCTCCGCCTGATCGCTGATGGTGACCAGATGACCGCCCAGAATCGAGCAGAACATCTGCGCCTCTTCCCAGCCCAGCGCGTTATCGTACAGCTCGTAGATATGACCGTTGAATTTAACTTCTTTGACGGGTGAATAGGCGATATCCCTGCGCCAGTGGGCGTAGAGCCGGACGGTACTTACCCGGATCGGCGTCTCGGGGGTGATCCGAGTGCCACCCTCTGCCGCCGTGAACCAACCCGAAAAGACATAGCCGCTGCGGGTGGGCGTCGGCATCGAGTACAGCGGCTCGCCGCGCCGGACGCTTTGGGTAGCGGCGGCGGTGGTGCCGGTTTCAGCCGTGACGTTGGAGACGCCGGCATTATCGCTCAGCACAAGCGAATTGAGGTAGTAGGTGCCTGCTTTGTCAAAATAGGGGTGGAGTCCGTAGCTGAAATAGCGGTTCTTCGGCAGGCTGACGGAGTAGGTTCTCCAGCCGGTCGAGAGGGTGACGGATTCGAAGTGGTTGCTGTAGCCCCATCGGATATACATCCGCGCGCCGTTTACGCTTGATTTGGCGTAGAAGCGCAGGGTAAAGGTCTTGTCGTCGCCGACGGTTCCGGCAGGGCTGTAGCCGTTGCCGTAGCCCTTGTTGGTAGAGGTGATCAACACCAGATCCGAGCCTGCCTGACCGGCAGCCTTACCGACGATCTTCAGCGAATCCGCGTTGTTCAGCCTGTCGGTTTTATCGACGGTGACCGCGTAGTTGTCGTTGTCACGCGAGTAGATGTAGTTTTGGTACCCGCTGCCTAAATCAGAGCCGAGCAGGTAGTTGAAGCCGCTGTAGTTCGCCATGTATTCTACGGTAGCGTATTTCGGCAGCCACTGGGCGTAGAAGGTAAAGGAGACCGTGCCCTCGACGCCGCCGGTCCATACGCTGTTGATGGCGTAGGATTCGCCCGGCTGATAGAGCTTGTAATGGTAGCCGTTTTCGGTGACGTCCGCCTGCGTCTGCCAGCCGGCGTCTGTGGTAAAGAGCTTGTTGTCGTAGCTGCGCTTAACGGTGAAGCCGCCGAAATCATTATCGGCACGTGTAAAGCCGTTGGCCTTGATCGTGAAGCTCTGGTTGGTGCCGGTCTGTTCAGCGGACATACTGCCGCTGCCGCCGCCGGCGTTATAGTAGAGATTATGGATAACGCCGTTGCCCCTGAGGGTATTGCCGGGCAGGTGTACCTTGTAGGTGAAGCGCGATCTCATCTCGTTGTAAGAGTAGTAGCCGTCCCACCTGACCTGGTTATAGACGCCGGTACCGTTACCGTCGGTATAGTAGAAGCCGTCGTTCGTGACCTTGATGATGAAGATCGAGTGGGAGTCTCCGTCGATTCGGACGATATCGCCGGCACAGATGCCGTTGAAGCTGTAATCCATATAGTCAAAGATGCGTTCGGCGTAGTATTTTACCCCGAAGACTTCGCGCATCATCGTGACCGCGTAGGCAAAGCAGGTCCATGCCTTCGCCATCCCGTCCTCATAGTATACGCCTTCCCAGATACTGCCGTTGGGGAATTGGGAGCGCAGGGAATTGAGCTTGCTCAAAAAAGCCGTTTCGCTCGGGATATTATACCCGGTGGCGGCGAGCTCGTCCTTCGTGGCCGCACTCCCGGCGAGGGCGGTATCGGCGGCGGTTTGGGCAGTATCGGCTTCTGCCGCCGTGTCGGACAGGTCGCTGTCAACCGCTCCCGCGGCAAAGCTCAGGGAGCTGAACACCAGCACGGAGCATATCAGAAAAATCAGTAATCGTTTCATCGTTACCTCTGTATCGTTTCATCATTGTATTGCGCTGTCAAAGGATTCGACGCGCTTTGATCAGATTAAAAAAATTATAGCAAAAAAAGCCTTTTTTGTCTACGGACATTTCGTGAATAAATCATGGAGAATCCATGAATAAACCGTGCAAAAAGACGGACGGCAGTCAGTGACGGATGATCGGTCAGGGGGAAGGAGCGTTTTTGCTTCTCACAGAGTTTGTTATTGACGGCGGCTTTTTAGGGTGGTATAATTTTGACAAAATCCGACACGGAAGGGAAGATGAAACATGGTACAGATACGGTATTTCAGCGGTTATATCCGCAACTATCGGCGCTTGTGTGAAGAGCTGGGGATCAACCTGCCGCTCAGCCGTGAGGAGCGTGAGGCGCGCATCCTGCAAGAGGGGTTCCTGCGCTGGGGCGTTCAGCTCACCGATCACCTCTACGGCGCGTTTGCGTTCGCGCTGTATGACGAGGACAGCGAAAGGCTCTATGTGTTCCGCGATCAGGTTGGTCAAAAGCAGATGTTTTATGCGCCGGTCGGCGGCGAGCTGCTCTGCTCGGGCGATATCAACGAGATCGTCGCGGACAGCCGCGTCGAAAAGCGCCTGAATAAGCGGATGCTGCAGCAATATTTATTCTATGGCTATCCGATCGGCGAAGAGACCTTTTATGAGGGTGTGTATAAGCTCATGCCCGGTCATTATATCGAATGGGACGGCAAGGAAGTGAAGCTTCACTGCTATTTCAAGCCGCTCTTTACGCCCGAGCCCGATAAGAGCGCCGAGGACTTTGCCGAAGAAATCAAAGCCGTCGTAAATGAGATCTTGACGGAAGAGCGCGAGGATACCGAGCTGCCGTATAAAGAATCCTTCCTGTCGGGCGGCGTGGATTCGTCTTACCTGCTCGCCGCCGGCGACGCCCGATGCGCCAATACCGTCGGTTATGCCGAGGCGGATTTCAGCGAGGCGGAGCTCGCGCGCGAGACCGCCGCGGTACTGGGCAGGGACTTCCGCGTCAAGATGATTACCCCCGAAGCGTATTTTGAGCGAATTCCCGAGGTGATGGACAAGCTCGGTCAGCCCTTGGGCGACGCCTCCGCCGTCGCGTTCTCGCTGGGCTGTCAGGCGGTTGCCGAACACGCAAAGGTCGTCTATTCCGGCGAGGGCATCGACGAGTTCTTCGGCGGCTACAACGCTCACAAGCGAGAGCTGCCGTCCGATTGGGTTTACCTGACCTGTTCGCACATCATGTCCGAGGATGTGGTCAAAGCCCTGATGCGCGATTACGATCCCGGCGTTCATGCCGCCGATCCGCTGCTCGAAATGTGGGACGAGGTCAAGGGGCAAAGTCCGCTGGCACAGAAGCTGACGATCGACATCTCCTTCTGGCTGGAGGGCGATATCTATCTGAATACCGACCGCACCTCCACTGCCTGCGGCATTGAGCTGCATACGCCGTTCTCCGATCTCAGGCTGTTCCGCGTGGCGAGTCGTATTCCGTCCGAATACCAGTTCCGGGATGAACAGAATAAGGTCGTGTTCCGTATGGCGGCGAGCAGTGTCCTGCCCCGGGAATCCGCTTTCCGCAAGAAGGTCGGTTTCCCCGTGCCGGTACGCAAGTGGCTTGCCGATCCCCGGTATCATCAGCCTGTCGCGGAAAAGCTCTTCGGCGAAAGCTCGCAGATGCTCTTCGATCAGACGGTGCTCAGGGAGATGTGGGAGCGCTTCATCGGCGGCGAAGCCCTATTGTGGAACCGTATCTACGCGATCTATGTATTCTTGGTTTGGTATGATCTGAAATTCAACTGAGCAGTTACAGACGGATTATCGAGATAGAAACAGCAAAGGTGCACGGCATACAGCGTCGTGCACCTTTTGTGTTATCTAATGAGCATGAGGCGGTAGGATAAAGAAGACTTATACTAATCCTTGATAAAAAGATTTAATCAGATATTAGTGATAAATTTCGCAGAGCGAGGCGAGTGACGCAGGCATACTGTCGTA
>CADBUN010000173.1 GCA_902797825.1 uncultured Ruminococcus sp.
GGAGCTTAGCTCCTACGGCGGTGTGCAGACCTCCCATCCGTATGGACGAAGGGAGCCTAAAGCCGCAGGGCGGGCACCCACCTGTCAACGTGTAGGCAGGTTATCTCAAGATCGTTACGGTCAGGTGGGATACCTTTATTTCAGGGCATTTTGACCGCTGCTTTTGCCTGCCGCCGGTCACTTGCCGCCGACACAGGAGTCTATCATGAAAATATCCGTACTCGGCTGCGGACGCTGGGGCAGCTGTATCGCATGGTACCTCGACCGCATCGGTCACGAGGTCGTATCCTGCGGTCTGGAAAACGCCCCCGAGCTGCAGCAGCTCTTAACAACCCATCACAACGACTATCTCACCTATCCCGAGAGCATCACCGTCACCTATGATCACGCGTTTGCGATCGGACGCGCCGAGGTCATCGTGATCTCTATCTCGTCACAGTATCTGCGCGATTATATGAAAACGATCACGTCATACAACCTGGACGGCAAGATCATCGTGCTGTGCATGAAGGGGATCGAAGAAAGCACCGGCAAGCGCCTGACGCAGGTGGTCGGCGACTTTGTCGATACGTCCAAAACACCCGTCGCCGTCTGGGTAGGGCCGGGACATCCCCAGGATTATGTCAAGGGCGTCCCGAACTGTATGGTCATCGATTCTGAAAACGACGAGGTCAAGCGAAGGCTGGTCAACAGCTTCAACAGCGAGCTGATCCGCTTTTACTTAGGCACCGACCTGATCGGCTCCGAAATCGGCGCCGCCGCCAAAAACGTCATCGGCATCGCGGCAGGGATGCTGGACGGCGCAGGCTACACCTCGATCAAGGGCGCCCTGATGGCGCGCGGTACGCGCGAGGTAGCGCGGCTGATCAAGGCGGCAGGCGGCAACGAGCTCTCCGCCTACGGGCTGTGTCATCTCGGCGATTATGAGGCGACGCTCTTCTCCCCGTGGAGCCATAACCGCCGCTACGGCGAGGCGTTCATCAAGGGCGAGCGCTTTGAAAAGCTCGCCGAGGGCGTGATGACCTCGAAGGCGATGGTACGGCTGGCGGCGCAGCTCGGCGTTGACCTGCCGATCACAAGCGCCGTATACCGCACGCTCTTTGAAAACAGCAACCCCAAAGAAGAGCTCTCCGCCCTGTTCACCCGCTCCATCAAAGAGGAATTCTGATACTAATATAACGGTAGGTTACTGTCTTTACATCATCCAAACCATAAGCTGAACGGCTGCCCGAAATCGGACAGCCGTTCGTTTTTCATCCTCGATTAGAATAATAGAATCTGCTTTTTGTTCTGAGATTATGATCAAATTTTTTAAAAGAATAATTTCGTACTCAAGGTACGTCAATCCCGAGCTGTCGCGCAAGACTTATCCTCTTGCAGCGGCTCCTTTGATCAAAGCGCTCTCTTACTGTGCTGCGGAGAACTTTTGGCGCAGTTGATCGATCTTGGTTTGTTCCACATCGGGGATGTTGTACCATCCCTTGTTGGACATCTTGGTAAAGATCTCGTCCTGCATGGTCAGGGAATCGTCGAGCGCGGAATTAAACGCGCCGAGAACGTTCTTGGTCGCGGATTCGACCGCGCCGTGCAGGTACAGATCGCAGCAGCCCTTCTCGAGCAGCAGCAGGTTTTGCATCAGGTTTCTGTCATCCATCGTCGTTCCTCCTTACAGCAGTGAATAAAAGCGGTTGAAGATTTGGCTGTGGCGCGTCGTCAGGTTTTCGACGCAGGTCTTTAGCTCGGGATCGGTCAGGCTCTGCGCGGTTTCCTTGCACTTCTGCTGAAAATACTGCTCATGCCCGAGGGCGTCCTCGATATAGAGCAATTCTTTGTCGGTCATATTGATTACCTCCATTGATTTGGTAATGGTAGTATGGGAGGAAAAGCGCGGATTATTCATGTTGATGAAAAAAAGGTCTGCTCCGAAGAACAGACCTTTTGACAAAACTATTTAGATTAATACATACCGCCCATATCAGGTGCGGCAGGAGCGGCAGGAGCCGGCTCCTTGATATCCGCGACAAGGCTCTCGGTGGTGAGTACCATCGAAGCGACGGACGCGGCGTTCTGCAGGGCGGAACGGGTAACCTTGGTCGGATCGACGATACCGGCAGAGATCATGTCGGTATACTCTTCCTCGAGCGCGTTGAAGCCGTAGCCGACCTTATCCTCGCGCTTGATGTTCTCGACGATGACGGAGCCCTCTAAGCCCGCATTCTTGGCGATCTGCTTGATCGGAGCCTCCAGCGCTCTGAGAACGATCTGGACGCCGGTCTTAACGTCGCCGCTTGTGGTATCAAGCAGCTTCGTCACCGCGGGGATCGTGTTGATCAGCGCTATGCCGCCGCCGGCGACGATGCCCTCTTCTACAGCCGCCTTGGTCGCGGAGAGCGCGTCCTCGATACGCATCTTCTTTTCCTTCATCTCGATCTCGGTAGAGGCGCCGACCTTGATGACCGCTACGCCGCCGGCGAGCTTCGCCAAGCGCTCCTGCAGCTTCTCGCGGTCGAAATCGGAGGTGGTGGACTCGATCTGCTGGCGGATATGATGGACGCGGTTCTTGATCTCGTTCTGGTCGCCCTGACCGTCTACGATGATGGTGTCCTCCTTCGTGATCTTCACCTGGCGCGCACGACCGAGCTGGTCGATGGTAGCGTCCTTGAGCTCCAGACCGAGGTCGGAGGTAATCACGGTACCGCCGGTGAGGATCGCGATATCCTGCAGCATTTCCTTGCGTCTGTCGCCGAAGCCGGGCGCCTTGACGGCAACGCAGGTAAAGGTACCGCGCAGCTTGTTAAGCACGAGGGTGGTGAGCGCTTCGCCCTCTACATCCTCGGCGATGATGACCAGCTTCTTGCCGGACTGGACGATCTGCTCCAGCAGGGGCAGGATCTCCTGGGTGTTGCTGATCTTCTTATCGGTAATCAGGATGAGCGCGTCGTCGATCTCAGCGACCATCTTGTCGGTATCGGTGACCATGTAAGGCGCGATATAGCCGCGGTCAAACATCATACCCTCGACGACCTCGCTGTAGGTCTCGGCAGTCTTGCTCTCTTCCACGGTGATAACGCCGTCCGTGCTGACCTTCTCCATCGCCTCGGCGATCAGCTTGCCGATATAATCGTCGCCGGAAGAAATGGTAGCGACGCGCGCGATATCCTCGGTGCCGGAGATCGCCTTCGCGTTCGCGGTGAGCGCCTTGACAGCCTCATCTACCGCCATGGCGATGCCCTTCTTGAGCACCATCGGGTTAGCGCCTGCGGCGACATTCTTCATGCCCTCGTTGACGAGCGCCTGAGCCAGCAGGGTAGCGGTGGTGGTACCGTCGCCGGCAACGTCGTTGGTCTTGACGGAAACCTCCTTGACGAGCTGAGCGCCCATGTTTTCAAAGGCGTCCTCCAGCTCGATCTCCTTGGCGATGGTCACGCCGTCGTTGGTGATCAGCGGAGCGCCGAACTTCTTATCCAATACCACGTTGCGTCCCTTGGGACCTAATGTAATCTTGACGGTATCGGCGAGCTGGTCGATACCGGACTGGAGCGCCTTGCGCGCTTCTTCACCATATGCAATCTGTTTAGCCATAATCGTTACCTCCCAAAATTATTCTACAATCGCGAGAATATCGCTCTGACGAACGATGGTGTAATCCTCGCCGTCGACCTTGACGTCGGTTCCGGCATACTTGGATGCGATCACCTTATCGCCTACCTTGACGGTCATTTTGACCTCGTTGCCGTCTACGACGCCGCCGGGGCCTACCGCGACAACATTCGCGTACTGGGGCTTTTCCTGAGCGGCAGTGGACAGAACGATACCGGAGGCGGTGGTCTCCTCGGCGTCGTCGAGTTTAAGAACTACCTTATCGAGTAAGGGCTTGATGGTCATATCTATTCCTCCTTAAATATAAAAAACGGGATATTAGCACTCTTTATCCTCGAGTGCTAAATCTATTGTAAACCATAATCAGGAAAAAATCAAGGGGATTTTTGCGATTTCATAAAAAGTTAATAATTATACTGGCGCCTACCGGCAAATAGCCCTCCTGAACAAAACGCAAGAACACCGCCTGCAGCAACAGACGGTGTCATAATTACATTATTCTGCTTTTGACGCGGCAGTTGCCTCATTCGCCATTGTCGCGGCAGCGGTCGGAGCAGGCGCGGCCTGCGGCGGCTCCGTCGGCGCCTCCCACAGCTCGATCTCGCCGAGCGCGGTAGCAGGCAGCTCGATACCCATCTTATCGCGTACCGCCTTGTTGACGAAGTTGGTACAATCGTGCTTATACATGACCGACAGGGTGGAGACGTCCTTCTTCTCAAACAGGATATCACAGGCCATCCCTGCCGCCTTTCTGCCGATCGAGAGATAGTTGATCTCGCTGGTGGCGAAAGCGCCCTGTGACAAGGTCGCTTCATCGCCGCAAATGACGGGGATCTTGTTCTCGTAGGCGAAGGCGTTGATCGTGTCGATATTCGCCGACAGGAACTTATCCACGGGCAGGTAGATGATCTCTGTTTTCGCCGCCTTGATCTTATCGAGGGCTGTTTTCAGCGCGTCCTTGTCCTCTAAGGGATACTGGGTGCAGTTGATGCCGATATTCTTCGCCTCTCGGGCAGCGATAATCCCCTGGAGCACCGCGTCCTCGTCGGTGGCGCTGTACAGCGTGGCGAGGGTTTTTGCCTTCGGAAACAGGACGGGGATCAGGTCGATCTGTTCAAAGCAGGGGGTATAGCTCGAGACGCCGGTGACGTTGCCGCCGGGCACCTCGTTGCTCGCGACCAGCCCGACCTCATCGGGGCTGTTGACCGCGCCGAACACGATCGGAATATCCTTGGTGATCTGGGCAGCGGTTTCGGAGGCGAAGCGTCCGATCGTATAGATCAGGTCGCAGCCGCCGTCCACCAGCTCCTTGATCTTGTTGCGGCACAGCTCCTCGTTATCCTCGACGATATACACGATCTCGAGGTTACCCATCAGCTGACGCTCGTCAAGCTCCATCATAAAGCCGCCGTAGCAATCCTTGCTCGCGCCGCCTAAGCCGGTCTGGACGACGCCGATCTTGTAATGCTCGCTGTAGATCGTCGCCGGAGCGGCGTTGGCAGCCGTCGCCGAATCATTCGTCGCCGCGTTCAAATCGCCGGCATTCTGGCTTTTCATGCCGGAAACAACGGCAAATATGACAACGCCGATGATGGCGATCATAAACAAAACGCTCAGCGTAATAACAACTTTCTTCTTCATGCAAGCCTCCTTACGGCGCCATGCGCCTGCTGTGAAACTGCTTTTGGTTATTATAATAATAGTGGATTTTCACAGGATTGTCAAATCCGGCACCATGATTCTAAAAAAGAATTATTTATACTAATCCTTGATAAAAAGATTTAATCAGATATTAGTGATAAATTTCGCAGAGCGAGGCGAGTGACGCAGGCATACTGTCGTA
>CADBUN010000174.1 GCA_902797825.1 uncultured Ruminococcus sp.
ACAGTATGCCTGCGTCACTCGCCTCGCTCTGCGAAATTTATCACTAATATCTGATTAAATCTTTTTATCAAGGATTAGTATTAAAAATTTTGTATATGGTTCAACGGCAAAGCCGCCGTTATTAACTGATTATAACACGGCGGTCGGAGGATGACCGCCTCCAAGCCTCATTGGTTTTTCTCCGGGATCGTTACCCTGACCGACGTTCCTCCGCCCTCACGCGGCGCGATCGTCAGCTCGCCGCCGCCGATCGAATAAGCGAGGATATCAATCCGGTTCATCGCGCGCCCTCGCCTCCCGTCCAGAACGGATATCTCAGGCGGTTGAGCTGTTCCCTGACGCCCTGCGGCGTGAGGGGCTTGAGCATGAAGCCGCTCGCGCCCGTGCTCCAGGCGGCAAGGGCATATTCGCTGTGTGCCGTCAGGAACACCACGTTGGTACGAGGATTGATTTCGAGCAGCGTGCGGCACAGCTCCGGTCCGCTGGTATTTCTCAGCTCGATATCCAGGAAGGCGAGCGCGACGCGGTTCGCTTTGGCGTAGGCGACGGCTTCTGCCGCGTCGGTAAAGCCCGTGACCGTTGCGTGAGGCATGACCTCTTCGAGTATCGGTAAGCCGCCGGTGAGGATCGGCTTCCTGTCATCCACCATGATGACATGGGGAGGCTCGTCGCCCTGGGCGGCTGCGGACAGCAGCACGTTCACGTCTACACCCAGCTCCTCGGAGAGACGGAATATCCTCGCCGCGTCCGGCAGACGGCTGCCGGTCTCCCACCGAACCACGGTGGAACGGGTGACATACATCTTATCCGCCAGCTCCTGTTGAGAAAGCCCCGTTTCGGTTCTCAGTTTTCTCAAGGTATCTGAAAAAAACAGGCTCATTGTGATACTCCGTCGTCAATTCTTCGTGTTTCTATCAATGTTTTATATTTCATTATAACTAAAAATAAGCTTTGAAAACAAGCTGTTTTGCCGAATTCTGCTGTTCCATAACGGAATATTCGGGGGAACAAAACAGAATCGCCGGCTGTGAAGAATCCGTATCAGCTTGTCGTCGTTTGAAAAGACGGCAGCGCGCCGAAGGCTTCGGCAAGGATATCGTAGGATTTCTTCAGCCGCTGTTGATACACGACATTCTTCAGACCGGTGAAGCCGGTGTCATACAGCGTGATTTCGCCGCCTGAGCCGGCGCCGAGCTTGATGCCGTCAAAGGCGGTGAAGGTGACGTCATCGCCGCTGAGCTTCCCGATACAAGCCATGGTACGGGGATTTTTGATCCCCAGCAGGTACCACGCGACGCGTATCTCGAGCTTGTTGCCGGAAAGACAGAAATCCGCCAGAGAGTTGTAGTCGGGGCTGTCGGGATTCGCGTTGCCGTAAACCAGCTTCCCTGTTTCTTCATACTGCGGCTCGAGCGTGATATCTTCATCCGGCAGGTACATTTCATTCGCCGTCAGCAGATAGGTCGGATGATATTCGCCGCTGTTTTGCTTCGCAGGCTGCGCCCGATCGCTGCCGAAGATTTTCCGGAGCACATTCTGACGGTAATAGAACACGTCGCGGATTGCGTCACACAGCACGCGCGAATTGTCCTTTCCCCTGATCTCGATCAGGTAGTCAACCGGCTCTGAGAAGGTCAGGGAGCTGTCCTTTTTGAAGGTGCTTCCCTCGCCCGTGACCTGAATGGGGAGATAGTAGGCGTCGGTATTAAAATCAAAGCCTTCCGGCAGGGAGACGAGCAGGTGCAGGTATTCGGCGTCCCAGCGCGCGCATACCCGGCTCTCGCCGATGCCGGTATTCTCGTTCCATTCGGCGGTATCGCCGTCGGGATACGCCGTCGCCGGATCGAACGCCAGCACGCCGTAGCTCTGTTCCGCAGAGGACAGGTCGTGCGTGCGGTCAGCCGCCTTGGGCGGATAGTACATCTCCATGTTCCAGGTGCGCTTGAACCATTCGTCCTGCCAGGAGAAAAGCAGTCCGCCGCAGCATCCCGCGTCACAGATATCCCTTGCCATACGCGCGTCAAGCTCGCCCTGCTGTTGTTCGGTCAGACCGCCCTGCTGATAGCCGTTGATCCCCGTGTGGGCGATGCCGCGCGAGGTGCTCAGCCCGTATTCGGCGACCAGCAGCGGCACGGTATAGGTTGCCTTGAGGTCGTTGAGGTAGGCGAGATAGTTATCGTCCGATTCGGTATATTCTTTTTGGTGATTCATGAATTCGGGATAGTAGGGATAGACGTCTACGGCGGCAAAGAGCCCTGCGTAATAGGTGGGCGAAGCCTTGATCTTCTCCGTATCGACGCTTTCGGCGTCCTCTTCCTCGGCAAAGGGCTCGGCGCTGTGATGCAGGGTATCGAGCGTCTGCCAGTTCAGAAACGCCACCGGTATCTGACAGGAGTATGCCTTGCTCTCATACGAGATCAGCGTATCCCCGACCTCACACAAAAACGCCTCGAACGGCTTCGAGCCCTCGGCGGTCGAGAGATAGACGCCCTGATAATCCGCCTGCTTGGGATGCGAGGCGTTGGTCTCGGCGACAAATGAGGCAGGATATTCCAGCCCCAGGATATAGCCGATGACATAGTCGGAGATATCGCGGTCATAGATCGCGGGATTAAACTTGCCGTAGACGGTATCGTCGCTGGAGCCGTGGACGGCGTCGATCGTCTCGGTGACCGAGCGCTTGAACGCGTTGATCAGGATCTGATCGCTTTCGAGGGCGTCTGTCAGCTCATACATCAAATCCTCAGAGAACCAGATCCCTTGGATCAGGTACAGCGGCTTCTCGGGATTTTGTGCGTTATAATCGGCAAAGGCGCGGTAAAAGTCGGGATTCATCAGCGAAAAGACGCGCAGGGTGTTGGCGTTCATGGCGGTGATCTTCGCAAACCAGTCCAGGTAGGTGTCGTAGGTGGTATCGGGAGAGGCGAGATCGGTGCGCGGCTCGGTGAGTCCCATGTTCACTCCGTTGATATAGAACAGCTCGCCCTTTTTGTCGCCGGTATTGCGATAGAGATAACCGTTATCGGCGGCATAAAAAGGCATAAAAACGCCCTGGGTATCCGGCAGCGTGATCTGCGCGGATACAGCGGCGTTTTTAGGTTCGTCGGTTTTTTCGTCCTTTTTATTGCAGGCGGCAAGAAGAAGCGTCAGCAACACCAGTAAGAGCGCTGTTATTCTTTTCATCCTGCAACCTCCTTATGATAAAGATAGTCGTTGCGCAGTCCCCCGCGAGTCGGGACTGTGGGTAGTGGTTAGTGGTCAGTGGTCAGCGGTCAGAACATCAATCTCAACCGCTTAACACATGGCGCTTATGATTTGTCCTTCTTTTTGTCATTCGTTCGGTACTGCTGCAGATACTTCTGCAATTCATAGTACGAGGGCTTGAGCCGTTCGTGCCAGGTAGGGATGTTCCATCCCTCATAGCTGTAGCTGCCGGAGAGCGAGAGGCTCAACGCCTCCTTGCCCTTTGTATAGCCGAAGCCGAAGGTGAACGCGTCAAAGTCCTGCGGCAGGAAAACCTGCTCCTCGTTAAAGTCGCTCATCTGCTGCTTGGAGGAGGGATCCATCACGTTCAGCAGCTGCCACGGGATGCGCAGCTCTACGCCGCCGTTACCGTAACAGAAGTCGGCGAGCGAGGCATAATCCTTGGCGTCGGGATTGGCGTTGCCGTAGAGCAGCTTTCCCGTCTCATACGCCTTATCAGGCACCTCGGCGCCGGTACCGCCCACCTTGAGGTGGTAACCGTAACACAGCATCATCTCGTCAAAGTTGCCGCTGTCCTTGACGCCGCTGTCCTTTAAGACCGGAAAATCGGATAGAATACGGGAGTCAACGAAATGATAGTTGAACGCGTCATAATAACGGTCAACATAGATATGAGAGTCGGCGGCGCCGTGCAGCTTAATCAGAAAATCCGCCCCGTCGTCAAAGGTCAGGTTATAGTCCTTCGCTTCGGTGTTGCCCTGATTCGCGATCGTGTTGATCGGGATGTACAGGGTATCGTTGTTAAAGTCATAGTCCTTCGCCTTGACCATCATATACAGATAGCGCTCGTCGCTGCGGATATACAGCTCACCCTGATCGGTCTTGACGACAGACTGGACATTATCCCAGTCCGCCAGATCGCCGTCGGGGTAACAGACGGTGTAGTTCTCGCCCGGATCAAACGCGAGGATGCCGAAGCACTGTTCGGTGGTCTGGATATTCGACCAGAACGGACGGCGGTCGGGAATATCGTACATGACGTTGTTCCAGGTACGCTTGAACCATTCGTCCTGCCAGGTGAACATCAGTCCCCCGGCGTAGCCCGTGTCGTAGATCGAGTCGAGCATCTCCGTCAGCATGGCGCCCTGCGCGTTTTCATCGACGTGGCCCTGGTTATAGCCCATCACGCTCTCGTGTCCCATGCCGCGCGAGGTGGGGATACCGAACTCGGCGACCAGCATCGGCAGGGTGTGTACCAGCTTGAGGTCCTTGAGGTAAGCGCTGTAGGTATCGACCTTGCCCTCGCTGTCGGTGTTGAGCAGATAGTCCTCCTGATAGTTCAGGCTGTCGGGATAGTACGGATAGATATGGTAAGAGGCGAACATACCGGGACCGAAGTTTCGGAACTTGATGTTCTCGGTATTCACGGTCGCCTTATCCTCGTCAAAATGCGGTTCGTTGGGATGGCTCAGCGGATCGGTGGTGATCCAGTTGGTGAAGGCAAGGGGCACCTGGAACTGGTATTTTTCGGTTTCATGCTCGATCAGCGCGTCGCCAACCTGGCACAGGAACGCTTCAAAGGGCGTGGCGCTCTGGGTATACAGATAGTTGCCGTCATAATCGCGCATATCCGGGTGCTGCTCGTCGGTATTGATGACGAGGTTGGGATCCCACTCGATTCCGACGATCCAGCCTGCCATCCAGCGCGACACGTCGGTACGGTAGGTACCGGACGCCTTACCGGGGGTGTCGGGGATGACCGCGCTGCCGTGGATGACGTCTACGGTGGTCAGGACGTCCTTCTTAAAGTCGGTCAGGATCTTTTCATTCTCGGCGTAGACGTCGCTCAGGCGCTCGATGTCGTCCTCGTTTACCCATACGCCCTGGAAGAGGTAGATCGGGTTCTTGGCGGTTTTGTTAAAGTCGTTCAGCGCCAGATAAAACTGAGGTCGCATGGTGGTGTAGACGCGGATGCAGTTACAGTTCATCTCGCTGATATATTTGAACCATCTCAGGTAGGTATCGTAGCTGATCGTCAGATCACCCGGAAAGAGCGCCGGCTCCGAGGCGCCGATGTTGACGCCGGTCATGAACTGTTCGTTCCAGCCTCCGTTTTGATAAAGGCTGAAGTAATCGCCCTCCGCCTTGAAGCGGTAGCTTAGGTTACTGACGGTATCCATATATTCTTCGCTGGAATTCTGTGAATAATTATGCTTGACATTTTCTTTGCCGAAGATCGAGAGCTGTTTGACGCCGAAGGGCGCGAGCAAACCGGTCTGTGCCAGCAGAAAAAGCACGGCAATCGTCGCAACGACGGAAATAACGATCTTCTTCATTGCTCAAACTCCTTACGCTTGATTTTACCCCATGATTTGCGGAGCTTGCGGTATTTGAGGATACCCTCCATACGGAACAGGGTGATGAGCTGGCGGTAGCCGAAGTTCTCGAGGATGGCATATACCGAGATGCTGATGCTCTGCTTGGCGGTCATCGCGGCGCGGTGGGTATACTGCTCCAGCACGAGGCTGCCCTCGGAGAGGATAACGCCCAGCGAGACCGACAGCAAAAAGTAGATGACAAAGAAGAACATATTCAGCTCGCCCATGATCAGCGTAAACGGCAGCAGCACATAGCCGATCGTCTCGACCATCGCGCCGAACAGCTCGAAGATCCAGTTGTAGGGCATCGACACCAGCCCGACAAAGCCGTAAAAGGGGTTAAAGGTCATGGTCGCGTGCGAGATCAGCGAATCCATCAAGCCGATCTGCCAGCGGCGGCGCTGGCTGCGGATATCCTTCAGCGACATCGGTCCCTGCGTCCAGCATACCGAGAATTCGTTGAACTTGACCTTGTATTTGCGGTGGTGCTTGCGCATATAGTGATGGATACGGACGATGATCTCCATATCCTCGCCGATGGTATTCTTTTTATAGCCGCCTACCTCGATCACGGTCTGCTTTCGGAACAAGCCGAAGGCGCCCGATACGATCAGCAGCGAGTTGGACGCGCTCCAGAAGACACGCCCCATCAGGAAGGAGCGGTAGTATTCGACGATCTGGAAGCGCTCGATCAGCTTTTTCGGCATCGAAAAGCCCTTGAGCTCGCCGTCAACGATCTTGGAGCCGTTGGCGATACGCACGATACCGCCGGCGACGACGGTGCGGGAATCCTTGATGAATTCCAT
>CADBUN010000175.1 GCA_902797825.1 uncultured Ruminococcus sp.
AACAGAGAACCGAAGCGCATACCGATAACGTCGGAAGAAACGATCGGATCCTCGTTGTAACCGAAGCTCTCGGAAGCAGCAGCCTTCATGGCGGCGTTGATGCCGTCTACGGTTACGTCGTCACCCTTGACAACAGCGGTCAGGATGGTGGTAGAGCCTGTCGGAACAGGAACACGCTGAGCGGAGCCGATGAGCTTGCCGTTGAGCTCGGGGATAACCAGACCGATTGCCTTGGCAGCGCCGGTGGAGTTGGGAACGATGTTGGCAGCGCCGGCACGGGCACGTCTCTTGTCGCCCTTTCTGTGAGGACCGTCAAGGATCATCTGGTCGCCGGTGTAAGCGTGTACGGTGCACATGATACCGCTCTGGATCTCGGCATACTTGTTCAGGGTATCCGCCATGGGAGCCAGGCAGTTGGTGGTGCAGGAAGCAGCGGAGATGATGGTATCATCAGCCGTCAGGGTGTTCTCATTTACGCTGAAAACGATGGTCTTGAGGTCGTTGCCTGCGGGAGCAGAGATAACAACCTTCTTCGCGCCGGCGTCGATGTGAGCCTGGCTCTTCGCCTTAGAGCAATAGAAGCCGGTGCACTCGAGAACAACGTCTACGCCGATCTCGCCCCAGGGGAGCTTGGAAGCGTCGGGCTCAGCATAGATGGTGATTTCCTTACCGTCAACGATAATGGAATTCTCGCCTGCCTCTACGGTGTGAAGATTCTCACCGATCACGCCGCAATAGCCCTTCTGAGCGGTGTCATACTTCAGCAAATTAGCAAGCATATCGGGAGCGGTAAGATCGTTGATCGCAACAACCTCATAGCCCTCGGCGTCGAACATCTGACGGAACGCCAGACGGCCGATTCGGCCAAAGCCGTTAATAGCAACTTTTACTGACATAATAAATTCCTCCTAAGATATTGATAATGTAATTTGTTACATTATTGTTATTCTACACCATACCGCGCTTGAAATCAAGGTATATTGATGAAAAACTTACGAATCGCCGATAATTTTTTATCTCAAATCCGTTGTTTTCACCACGGCGCCTCCCCTGCGCTTGACAGGAACGGGCGTGATACGATAAACTATAAGACAACCAAAACAAACGGAGGTGAGCGCGTGAAGCAATCGGTAATCGGGATTTTGGCGCACGTGGATTCCGGCAAAACAACCTTATCCGAAGCGATGATGTATGTGTCGGGCAATCTTCAAAAGCTGGGCAGGGTGGATCGCAGGGATTCGTTCCTCGACAACTTTCGCTTAGAACGCGAGCGCGGCATCACCATCTTCAGCAAGCAGGCGCTCCTGCTATATGAAGGCTCCGCCTTTACCCTGCTCGACACCCCCGGACACGTGGACTTTTCGGCAGAAACCGAACGCACCCTGCAGGTGCTCGACTACGCGATCCTGGTCATCAGCGGTACCGACGGCGTCCAAAGCCACACCTTAACCCTGTGGAAGCTGCTGCACAAATACCATGTCCCCTGCTTTATCTTCGTCAACAAAATGGATATGGACGGCGCCGACCGGTCACGCATCCTCTCACAGCTCAGAGAAAAGCTCAGCGACGCGGTTGTCGATTTCAGTACAGAGGGAGTGGAGCTGTACGAGAATATTGCGTTGTGTGACGACGCTCTGCTCGAGCGCTTTGACGCAACGGGCGAGCTTGACGAGGGTGAGATCATCACGGCGATCCAACGGCGCAGGGTGTATCCCTGTCTGTTCGGCTCTGCGCTCAGACTCGACGGCGTGGAAGCGTTTTTGAAGCTGCTGGATCGTTATACAAGAGAGAAAGCCTACGGCAGTGAATTTGCCGCGAAGGTTTATAAGATCGCACAGGACAAGCAAGGCGCCCGTCTGACCTATCTGAAAGTAACGGGAGGGGCGCTGCACGTCCGCGATATTTTGCCGAGTCCCAAGAACCGCGACGGCGAGAAGATCAGCCAGATTCGCTTTTATTCCGGCGAAAAATTCACCACCGCCGACAGCGCGCAGAGCGGCGCCGTCTGTGCCGTTACCGGGATCAGCTTCGCCCTGCCGGGCGACGGGCTCGGGGCAGAAAGCGACACCGGACTCCCGGTGCTCGAACCGGTTCTCACCTATTCCGTCCTTCTGCCGCCCGAGATCGACGCCCATACGGCACTGACCAAGCTCAGACAGCTCGAGGAGGAGGATCCCCTGCTGAATATCCTGTGGGATGAGCGCCACAACGAGATACAGCTTCGCCTGATGGGCGAGATCCAGCTCGAGATTCTGAGCAGCATCGTCGAGGAGCGCTTCGGCTTCTCGGTCGGCTTCTCTCAGGGGAGCATCATCTATAAAGAAACGATCGCCGATATCGCAGAGGGCGTCGGGCATTTTGAACCCCTGCGGCATTATGCGGAGGTACATTTACTGTTGAAGCCTGCCGCGCGCGACAGCGGACTGGTATTCCGCAGCGAATGTGCCGAGGACGCGTTGGATAAAAACTGGCAGCGGCTGATCCTCACGCATCTGTATGAAAAAACGCATCTCGGCGTGCTGACCGGCTCCCCGATCACCGATATGGAGATCATCCTCCGCTCGGGCAGGGCACATCCCAAGCATACCGAGGGCGGCGACTTTCGACAGGCGACCTACCGCGCCGTCCGCCAGGGACTGCGATCGGCAAAAAGCGTCCTGCTCGAGCCGGTATACCACTTCACGCTGACTGTCCCGGCGGAAAATATCGGCAGGGCGATGAACGATATCACACGCCTGCACGGCAGCTTCGAGACGCCCGAGATCACCGATGATACCGCTACGCTGACCGGTACCG
Source organism: uncultured Ruminococcus sp. (assembly GCA_902797825.1). GTDB lineage: Bacteria > Bacillota > Clostridia > Oscillospirales > Acutalibacteraceae > Ruminococcoides. Next base: position 2,797 of record CADBUN010000175.1, read on the forward strand.
CGCCGGTCGCGACGATGCGCGATTATACAAGCGAGATCATCCGATACACCCACGGCAACGGCAGGCTTTCGACCGTGCTCAAAGGCTATGAACCTTGTCACAACGCCGACGAGGTAATCGCCGCCATCGGATATGACGCCGACAGCGATCTTGACAACACCGCCGACTCGGTATTCTGCTCTCACGGCGCCGGTCACACCGTCAAATGGGACGAGGTAAAGAGCCATATGCACCTGCCGAGCGTGCTCGACCGCAGCGCGGTTGCAGAAGCCTCCCCCGCGCCTGCCAAGGACCTGTCCCGCTACAAGAGCCAAAAGGATATTTTCGCGCTCGACAAAGAGCTGATGCACATCTTCGAACAGACCTACGGCCCCGTCCGCAGAAAGCAGTACAGCGAGCCGAAGCGTTACAAAACGCCCGAATACAGCCAAAAGAAGCAAAAAAAGAATCTCCCCTCGGACTACAACGGCACGGAATATGTGCTGGTGGACGGCTACAACGTCATCCACGCGTGGGATAACCTGCGCGAGCTGGTCGGTGAACACATGGAGGTCGCACGCAACCTGCTGATCAACACGCTGTGTAATTATCAGGGATATAAAAAATGCGAGCTGATTCTGGTGTTCGACGCGTATAAGCTCAAGGGGCATGACCGCGAGGTAGAGAAATACGGCAACATCACCATCGTCTATACCAAGGAAGCCGAAACCGCCGATATGTATATCGAGCGCGCCTCCTACAAGCTCGCCAAAAACAACCGTGTGCGCGTAGTCACCAGCGACGGGATGGAACAGCTGATCATCATCGGCAACGGCGCCATCCGCGTGACCGCGCGTGAATTCCGCGAGGAGATCGACAACGCGGAGCGGGAGATTCGCGAGATCATCAACGGGTAATACTAATTTCAATTAAAACGCTTAAACAAGATATTAGTGGAAAATTTCGCAGAGCAAGGCGGAGATCGCAGGCAGGCTTGAGGT
>CADBUN010000176.1 GCA_902797825.1 uncultured Ruminococcus sp.
CCCTCGATCTCCGCCTTGGGCACGAGCGCCGCGACCGAGTCGATGACGATGACGTCGATCGCGCCGGAGCGGATCAGCGCCTCGGCGATCTCGAGCGCGTCCTCACCCGTATCGGGCTGGGATACCAGCAGGCTGTCGACATCGACGCCTAAGGCGGCGGCATAGACGGGATCGAGCGCGTGCTCGACGTCGATAAAGGCGACGTTACCGCCGTTCTTCTGACCTTCTGCGATACAGTGCAGCGAAAGGGTGGTTTTACCCGAGCTTTCCGGTCCGTAGATCTCGACGATTCTGCCGCGCGGCAGACCGCCGATGCCGAGCGCGATATCGAGGCTCAGGGAGCCTGTCGAGATATGCTCGACGTTCATGTGCGTGTTCTGACCGAGCTTCATGACGGCACCCTTACCAAACTGTTTTTCGATTTGTGATAATGCGGTTTCCAGAGCCTTGTTCTTATCCAGAGCCATGGGTGATCTCTCCTTTGGTTTCTGTTTGATTACCGCTTTGCGTTAGGCGTTCCGCGGCAATCATTATAATGATATCATAGCATATATGTTTGATAAACGCAAGTTTTTTTCGAACAAAAATTCTATTTATGATTCCCGCCGGGGGAAAGGATTAGCGACATTTTGCCGCTTGGCTGAAATCGCGCGGAGCGTTCCCTGAATATCGGGGGCGCCCTTGACGTCGGTATAGCCGTTTTCGCTCAGCAGGCGTGAAATCGTTTCGAACTGCCCTTCGCCGAGCTCAAAGGCGATGACGCCGCCGTCCCGGAGCTTTGGCGTCCACAGCCGGACGATCGTCCGGTAGAAGTCACAGCCGTCCCTGCCGCCGTCGAGCGCGAGCCGCGGCTCATACTGCACCTCGCTTTGGAGCGTCGGGAGCTCCTCTGAGCAGATGTAGGGCGGATTGGAGACGATCATATCGAGCGAGCCGTCGTCAAAATCGCGCACGCAATCGGCAAGATCGGCGCGGATCGCCTTGACCTTCGCCTGATGGCGGCTCAGGTTCTCTTCCAGATAGCGAAACGCCCGAGCGCTCTTTTCCACGGCATAGACGGTCGCGTCCAGCTCCTTTGCGAGCGTGATCGCGATGATGCCCGTACCGGAACAGAGATCGGCGATCACCGGATCGCGAAAGCGCCGCGCCGCGCGCAGGGCTTCCGTAACGACGACCTCGGTATCGTCGCGCGGAATCAGCACGCCCTCACCGACCAGATACTCGCGCCCCATAAAGCTCCATGAGCCCAGCACATACTGGAGCGGCTCGCCGCTTGCACGCCGTCGCCCGAGCTCCATCGCCCGGTCGGCGATCTCCGGCGGAACCTCGTCGTCCCTGAGGATCAGCTGATGATGCGAGCAGCTCAGAACAGCGCACAGGATCTCGCGCGTATCGCCGTCGGGATTTTCGGCGCCTGCACGCGTCAAAAGGCTTTTGAGCGCGTTATTGAGCGCAGGAACAGTCATTGATAATATCCGAGCCGTCATCCGGGATGACCGCCTTCATGGCTTCGATCGCGCATTCGATCATCTCGTCGGCAGGCTCCTTGGTGGTGATGCGCTGCGCCCACAGCCCGGGGGTGGCGAGGATGCGGGTGAGCTTGTTGTCGTACTTTCCGCACAGCTTGATGAATTCGTAGCCCAGCCCGACCATGATCGGCAGGAGCAGCAGGCGGAACACGGGATTCAGCAGCTTGACGCCGAAGGGGGCGACGGGGATGAACAAGCCGACAACGATACTGACCAGAAGCGTGACCACTAAGAAGGAGGTGCCGCAGCGCGGATGAAAGCGAATCTGCTTGCGGACGTTCTCGACGGTGAGCTCCTCGTCGTTTTCATAACAAAAGATGGTTTTATGCTCGGCGCCGTGATACATAAAGACGCGCTTCATATCGTTCATCAGCGACACGAGCATCAGATAGCCGATGAACAGCGCGATCTTCAACACGCCGCAAAAGGCGGATTTGACGAACTGACCGGCTACGGTATAGGTTTCTGCATGGGTGACGGGATCGACCGTCTTGAAGAAGCCGCCGAGCGTCCAGTCAAAGAGCGCCGCCGGCAAAAAGACGAACAGCCCCAGCGCCAGCGCCACGCCTAAGATAGAGGCGATGACCATGATGACGTTCATCAGCTTGTCGCCGAGCTTTTCATCCAGCCATTTCTCAAACTTGGAGGGCTCTTCCTCCTCGACGGTTCCCGCCTCCATCGCCTTGTCGGCGGAGAGTCCCAGCGCCTTGTAGCTCAGGCGCATGCTGTCGATCATCCCGGCGAGACCGCGGATCAGCGGCAGCTTCCAGAATTTGGCTTTAAACAGCGGCTTGACGCTGATATCCTCGGTATAGATGGTGTCTTTATCTACCCGGCACGCCACGGTGGTGCGCTTGGGGCCGCGCATCATGATGCCTTCGATCAGGGCGGAGCCGCCGATCGAGGTAATGCGCTTTTGTTGTTTCGTATCTTGTTTTTTCATAGATTACCTTCTTATATAGCGGGAGTGCATTACTCCTTGTCTTGTTCCTTTTTGGCTGTATGATTTCGGCGCGTCAGATAGGAAATGACCTGTATGACAGCCCATATCCCCACGCAGGCGGCACAGGGCGCAAAGCTGAATTGGTAAGAGCTGTGCGTGATGAATGTTTGATACAGATAGTCCAGCAGGGCAGCCAGACCGATGACAATGGGTAACCCGATCAAAAATTCGATCAGCGTTTTTTTTAACGGGCTCATAATGTTCCTCCTTAAGGGCAGCCGGGACGCCTATGGGTTCATCCCGCCAAGGGGCTGGGTATCGTCATCCAGCGCCGCCGCCTCGTTATAGATCGGGATCGTGATGGTGACGGTGGTGCCGACCTCGGGCGAGCTTTCGAGCTCCAGGGTTCCCTTATGCATTTTGATGATCTCGTCGGCGACGGCCAGTCCGATGCCGGAGCCGTTGATCTTCTGGTTCGCTTTATAGAATTTATCCTTGACCTTGGGGAGGTCCTCGGGGTTGATGCCGCAGCCGTTATCGGCGACGACAACCTTGATGGTGTGTTCTTTATAGTCCTGATAGACCTGCACGCCGATCATACCGCCCTCGGGGGTGTATTTCAGCGCGTTGTCGATGACGTTCAGGAAAACCTGCTTGAGGCGGTTTTTGTCGCCGTAGATGATCGGCATCTCCTCGGGATCGTCATACAAAAGATGCTTGCCCTCCGAGAGGGCGCGTTCCTTGAGCATATAGACCGCCTCGTCGATCTCGGCGAGGATATCCATGCGCTCCAGCTGGACGGTCAGCCTGCCGCTCTGGAGCTTCGAGAAGTCGAGCAGCTCCTCGACCAGCGAGGTCAGCCGCGAGCTTTCCTTGACGATGACGCTCATGCCCTTCTCCAGCGTCACGCGGTCGGGCACGCCGTACTGCATCGTCTCCGCCCATCCCTTGATGGCGGTCAGCGGCGTTCTCAGCTCGTGAGAAACGCGCGAGATAAAGTCGTTCTTGAGCTTTTCGTTCGCGTCGAGCTCCTTTGCCATCTCGTTGATGCTGTCGCTCAGATCGCCGATCTCGTCGTCGTACATCTTATCGACCTTGGCGGTGAAATCGCCCTGGGCGATGCGGCGCGCGGTATCGGTCATTTCGCGGACGGGCTTGATGATCGAACGGATAAAGTAGTAGCCCGACACCGCGACGACCGCGATGATCAGCAGCCCTACCACCGCGGCGATCAGGGTATAGATCAGCACCTTCCTGTCGGCGTTGCGCAGAGAGGAGACATACCGCACCGCGCCCAGCTCGGAGCCCTGCGGATTGCGGATGACCTTCGAGACCGCCGTTATCTTTTCGCCGGCAGTCGAGCGGCCGGTATAGTGCGCGACGCCGCTCTCGGCTTTCAGCGCGTTGGCATAGTCGGGCGTTTTCTCGTCCTCTGCGGCAAAGCCCGTAGACGTCATCACCACCCTGCCGGTGGCGTTGAGCACCTGTACCTCCGCCTGATCCTTATAGCCGATATCCGCCGCGTAGGCGCCGGCGGCTTCGATGAAGGTTTCGGTGCTGTCCGAGATTCCCTCGGGGAAAACGGCGTTCAGCTCTTCGCTGTGCTTGATCAGCTCGTTCTCGACCGTCGAATAACACAGCGAGTGTACAGCGACGGACAAAGCGATGACCAACAGGACGATGATCGCAAGGATGACGCCGAATGTATTGATCAGCCAGCGTCTGCTGATACCTTTGAACATCACTGCACTCCTTTTCTCATAACATTAAACAGCGGATACGAAAGCGCGTATCCGCCAACCGACCGTGAAGGGATCGGCGTCTATCTCAATCGGGAAGCGGCTTACTCGGGAAGCGGCTTATACCGTATCCCATTTATAGCCCAGTCCCCATACGGTGACGATATACTTGGGGTTAGAGGGCTCGTCCTCGACCTTCATGCGCAGGCGGCGGATGTTGACGTC
>CADBUN010000177.1 GCA_902797825.1 uncultured Ruminococcus sp.
AAGGGTTGTTTTTTTTCGAATAACGTATTATAATACAGGTACATTAGCTTTTTACGTTTAAAGAATTTCCATGCGGAATTATTTAAAGGAAATAAAGTAAAACGATTCGGATAGATTTGGGGAGATAAAATGAGACTTCGTAAACAGGAATTAGGCGATCGAAACCTCGTAGGTGCACGCGTTGAGGCAGCTCGTAAGAAGAAGGGCATGAAGCAAAAGGAATTGCTCGCTCAGCTGCAGGTCAACGGCGTTGATATGAATGCCTCGGGACTTTCGAAGCTGGAGGGACAGATTCGTTTCGTGACCGACGTCGAGCTGGTCGCGCTGGCGGATATCCTGGAGGTCAGCGTTGACTTTCTGCTCGGACGTGCCCAGCAGTAAACTTTATACGACATTTTCCAAGCATTTTGGTTTCTGTTTTTTCAGACGGCAGGCTCCTTTCGGGGCCTGTCGTTTGAATTTTATCGGTTTTTTCAGCCACACTGAATGACAGAGTGATTCTTTGGCGGTGAGATCTTGAAAACCCGACTTTTTTCCGATAAACCCCGGCTGGTATTCTTTATCGGCTATACCTTATTATTCGTCCTCGCGGTACAGGCGGCGGCATTTGTCCTGCCCTTTGTGATCGCGCTGCTGTTCGCCGTGGTGATGAAGCCGCTGTTCGATTTTCTGCGCGCGCGGTTTCGGTTCCGCTCGAGCTTCGCGGCGACGGCGCTGACGCTGCTGATCTTCGGCGCGCTGTTCGCGGTGGTGGGCTTTTTGCTCTTTTTGATCGTGCGGCAGGCGCTCAGCCTGATGACCGATTACCGCTCGGTCATCGTCGGCTATATCCGTTCGCCTGAGCTGCTGGATACGCTCAGGGATCACCTGCTGTCGGGCGATTTGCTGACGGCGGTCTCCTCGGCGGCGAAGATGCTGTTTCAGATGGTGCCGCTGGCGATCACCTTCGTCGTCATCACCTTCGGGATGACGGTGTTCTTCCTGCATCGGCTGGGCGATCTCCGCGATCGCCTGCTGAACAGGGCAGGGGAGTACCGCGCGGTGCTGAACCGGGTATTCCGTATCGCTTATTCGATGGTGCGCCGGTTCATCCGCTCCTACCTGATCTTGTATGCGATCACCTTTGCCGAGGCGGCGTTCATCTTTTACCTGACCGGGGTGGAATATCCGCTGGCGTTCGCGTTCATCACCGCCGTGGCGGATATCCTGCCCGTGCTGGGGCCGGGTACGGTCTATGTGCCGATCGGGATCCTCCTGATCCTCAACCGAAATACTGCCGGCGGCGTGATCCTCCTGCTGTTCTTCCTGCTGACGGCGGTGCTGCGCCAGATTCTCGAGCCGCGCATCGTTTCGGGCAGCGTCCGGATGCATCCGCTCGCGGTGCTCTCCGCAATCTACTTCTCGATCGTCAGCATGAATATTGGGGTGCTGTTTTATGTGATCGGTCTGTTCATGGCGTTCCGCGTGTTGAATGCCGCCGGCGTTTTTGAAAAAACCCTGCCCCACGACGGCACAAAGGTTGATATTTCCTGAAAAGGGAGTATAATACAATATGATATCATGAGAATTCTGTGCTTTCGGAGGGAAAATATGAAACAGAGTATCGAAGCATTCTTTGCATCCATCAAGGGCAAGCGGATCGCGCTGATCGGCATGGGGCGCAGCCATATGCCGCTGATCCCCTTGTTTACCAAATACGGCGCCGAGGTCATCGCCTGCGACAAGCGCGACGAAGCGGCGCTGGGCGAGATCGCCGAACGGGCAAGGGCAGACGGCGCGGCGTTATCCTTAGGAGAGCATTATCTCGACGGGCTGGACGCCGATATCGCCCTGCGTACCCCGGGGATGCGGTTTTACTGTGACGAGCTGAACGCCCTGCGCGACAGGGGGGTGCAGATCAGCTCCGAGATGGAAATCTTCTTCGATATCTGTCCGTGCAAAATCTTTGCGGTGACGGGCTCCGACGGCAAGACCACCACCACCACCGTGATCGCCGAAATGCTGAAGGAACAGGGCTATACCGTCCATATCGGCGGCAACATCGGCAAGCCGCTCCTGCCCGAGATCGAGACGATCGCGCCGACGGACGTCTGTGTGGTGGAGCTGTCCTCCTTCCAGCTGATCTCCATGCGCCAGAGTCCCGACGTCGCCGTGGTGACCAACCTCGCGCCCAACCACCTCGATGTCCACAAGGATATGCAGGAGTACATAGAAGCCAAGCGGAATATTATTCTTTATCAGAATAAAGATAATAAAGCCGTTCTGAATTTTGATAACGAGATCACCCGGATGTTTGACACAAGCTGTGAGGGAGAGGTCGTTTATTTCTCCCGTCAAAGGAAGCTCCACCGCGGCGCGTATCTCGACGGCAACACCATCGAATACGCCGAGGACGGCAAGATTTTTGACGTGCTGGATATCCGCGAGATTAGGATCCCCGGGATGCACAATGTCGAGAATTACATGACCGCCATCTGCGCCGTATGGGGCGAGGTCAGTGTAGACGTCATCCGCAAGGTCGCGCGTGAATTCGGCGGCGTGGAGCACCGCGCGGAGTTTGTCCGCGAGCTCGGCGGCGTGAAATACTATAACGATTCGATTGCCTCCAGCCCCACCCGTACCGCCGGCGGTACGCTGTCGCTCTATGATTTCAAGATCATCCTGATCGCGGGCGGCTATGACAAGCACCTCGATTATACCGCGCTGGGGGATGTGATCTGTGACAAGGTGAAGCTCGCGATCCTTATGGGCGCGACCGCCGATAAGATCGAGACGGCGATCCGCCGTTCGCCGCATTATCGGGAGAACGCCCCGGTGATTATCCGCGTGAGGGATATGGAAGAGGCGGTAGCGGCGGCGCATGAAAACGCTGTGTCCGGCGATATCGTGTCGATGTCCCCGGCGTCCGCCAGCTTCGATCTGTATAAGGATTTTGACGCGCGCGGTAAACACTTCAAGGCGCTCGTGAACGCCCTATGATCACGCAGGCAGGGCGCGAAAAGCTGCTGAGCCTGCGCGCGGACGATCCCTTTTATACCCGGATCCTGTCGCTGTATGAAAGCTACGGCGAGGGGATGCCCTTCGTCGGCTTTTGGGTACAGGAGAATGACGGCGCGGTCGCGGCGGCGATCTCGCGCTTTGAGGATACCTTCAGCCTGTATCTGACCGACGCCGCTGTTGATGAGGAGATCGCCGCCTTCCTGCGTTTTCAGGACGCAGGCGCGGTGATGACGACGCGCGGTTCTTTGACCGATTACCCGTCGGATCGCGTGATCGAGGGGCAGGTGCTGCGCTATACGGGAGAACCGTATGATTCTTCATTAGAATTATACGCTCCCGAGGTCAAGCCGCTGTATGACCTGCTCAAAAGCTGTGAAAGCCCGATCTTCCGCGTACCGGCGTATCTGAGCTTTTTGTCCGACGTCACCCACCGCCGCAACCTCGGCAAATGCACTGTCCTCGGGACGGCGCTCGGCGGTCGGCTCGCTTCCGCCGTGATGACGGTTTCCGAGACGGCGGACGCCGCCATCCTCGGTGCGGTCGCGACGCATCCCGACTGTCGCCGCAGGGGGCTGTCACGAGAATTGGTGCGCACGCTCGCGTCCCGGATCACCCGGGAGGGCAGGGCGGCGTATGTGTTCAGCGCCAGCGAGGCAAATACAAGATTTTATCAGCATTCCGGCTTCGAGATTACAGCCGGCTTCCGGGAGCTCATCCGTTCCCGGTAACAGATTGCAGTTAATGATTTTTGAGCGCGATCCATGCGCTTAACGGAATCATGTCTGTTTAACAGCAAAGGCGAATTTATGAAAAACTTATTTGAAATCAACGACCGCATTCTCGCCGCCGCCGATCGGGCGATGGCGATGTGCCGGGATCAATTTGAAGAAATCGAACGCGTCAAGGAATATAACCAGCAGAAGATGCTCAAGGCGTTTCAGGAAAATCACGTCAGCGAGAGTATGTTTGCCGGCTCGACCGGCTACGGCTACGATGACCGCGGCCGCGATACCCTCGACAAAATCTATGCCTCTGTCTTTGATGCGGAGGACGCCTTGGCGCGCCAGCACTTCATGAGCGGCACCCATACCCTCACCGTCGCGCTGTTCGGCGTGCTGCGCCCCGGGGACGAGCTGCTCTGTGTGACCGGTACCCCCTACGACACCCTCCAGCCGGTCATCGGGATCACCCCGTGCAGCGGTTCGCTGGCGGATTTCGGCGTGACCTACAGCGAGGTGGCGCTCCTGCCCGACGGCACGCTCGATTGGGACGGAATCAAAAAAGCGGTCGCCGAAAAGCGACCGAGGATGGTTTATATCCAGCGCAGTAAGGGCTATACGCGCCGTCCGTCTCTGCGTAACGCCCAGATCAAGGCGGTCTGCGATATTGTCAGGCCCCTGTCGCCCGATACGATCATCATGCTTGATAACTGCTACGGCGAATTCACGGAATACACGTCGCCGATGTCCTGCGGCGTCGATCTGATGGCAGGCTCGATGATCAAGAACGCCGGCGGCGGTATCGCGCCTACGGGCGGCTATATCGCCGGCAAGAGCGAGCTGATCGCGCAGTGTGCCTATCGCCTGAGCTCGCCCGGTACGGGCAGGGAGCTGGGCTGTACCCTCGGGACGCTGCGCGAGATGTACCTCGGCGCGTACCATGCGCCCGTCGCCACGGCAGAGGCGGTCAAAACGGCGGTCTTTGCCTCGGCGTTATTCGAAACGCTCGGTTATGAGGTGGAGCCCTCGTATCAAACGCCGCGCGGCGATATCATCGACGTGATCACCTTCGGCACCCCCGAGAAGCTCTGCGCCTTTTGCCGCGGTATCCAGAGCGGTTCACCGATCGACAGCTTCGTGACGCCGCAGCCCTCGCCGATGCCCGGCTATGACAGCGAGGTCATCATGGCGGCAGGCGCCTTCACCCTCGGCTCCTCGATCGAGATTTCCGCCGACGGTCCGCTGCGCGAGCCCTACGCGGTTTATTTGCAGGGCGGACTCTCCTTCGCCACCGCGAAGATCAGCGTCATGCTTGCCGCACAGGAGGTAGAAAATTCCAATTAAGAATAAAGTCTTTATTGTTTCTTAGTATAAATAATTCCGATACAGAAAAAAGCACTTCGTCATGAAGTGCTTTTTGTATGTCCAAAACGTGTAGCCGTCATTGCGAGGCTCTTTAGAGCCGTGGCAATCCCACAAAGAGGATTAGTATTATGTTTCTTTAACCGGTGTTTCCGACAACGGGATTCCCGGGGAGGACAATCATCAGGTAATGACAGTGCCCTCCTCGGAATGACGATAGTTTTTCACCACTGTTTATTCTACCGTGATATATACCTCGAACTGACGGAGAATCTCTTCGTTGATGCCGTTGATCCTCAGCAGGTCGTCAGCCCTGCCGAACCGACCATGCCGTTTGCGGTACGCGACGATCTTTCCTGCGAGATGGGGCGTGATCTCCGGCAGGATTGCGAGCTCCTCCACGGTCGCGGTATTGATGTTGATCGGTTCGATCGCCGTGTCGGCGATCTCTTGTACCGGCTGTCCCTGCTCCGGCGACACGTAGACACAGAATTGAGCCACGGCGGCGATGATGACGACAACCAGCCCGGCGAGGAACGTTTTGATGATGGGATTTTTGTTGCGGATTTGTTCCAGGTCCATGGGGAGATCATCGAGAGCTTTCCCGTTCATGACGATTGTCTCAGCCGCTTGAAAAAGTCGCTCAGGATACCGCTGCACGCCTCCTGCATGACGCCGCCCTCATACCGGGGATGGAACGCCAGCGGCAGGCTCAGGATATCCGCGACCGAGCCGCAGCAGCCGTTCTTCGGATCGTAAGCGCCGAAATAGATTTGAGGAATCCGCGCGTTGACGATCGCGCCGGCGCACATGGGGCAGGGCTCCAGGGTGACATACAGCTCACACTCCCACAGCCGCCAGCCGTCCAGCCGCCGACAGGCGCTGTCGATCGCCTCCAGCTCGGCGTGATACAGGGCGTTTTTTCCTTTTTCGCGGCGGTTCCTGCCCTCGCCGACGATCTCGCCCCGACAGACCACCACGGCGCCCACGGGTACCTCGCCGTCGTCAAAGGCTTCCCGGGCGAGAGCGAGGGCGCGCCGCATCCATCGCTCCTCCATCACGTGAGGAACAGGATCAGACAGCTGTACAGCCCCATCAGTACGGCAAAGGTGATGAGGGTAGGCGAGGAGGCGACGGTCGTGACCTTCTGCTTGAAGCGAATCCCCGTATCGCCGTTTTTGAGCGTGAAGTAACTGCCGTCATGACTGTTGATCATTCCTTTCAGGAAAATAAACGACAACAGCGCGAGCACCAGGAAGAGGAAGCCGTAGCCCATCGTGATCTGCGCTTCCGTCAGAATCTGATAGGATAGGAGGATGTCGGCAAGCACCGACAGCCCGTTGTTAAAAAAGTGGATGATGATCGAGGGCAGCAGCGAATTTGCCTTGATGTCGATGAAGGCAAAGACCAGTCCGCAGCAGAAGGTAAACGGCATCTGGACAAAGTTGCCGTGCATCAGGGCGAAGGTCGCCGAGGAGACCAGGATCGCCAGTCCCTCCGAATACGGCCGCAGCACGCCCATCACCACGCCGCGGAAGGCGAATTCCTCGACCAGCGCCGGCAGAACCGCGACCGTCACGATGTAGAGCAGGATCTGCGGTTCGCTGCCCGTGTCGATCGAGCCGCCTTTATTTTCAATGCCGAAGAGCCCGAAGGTGTTGTTGATCATATCGACGACATAGTTGCTCATCAGCGAGAACGCCAGCCCGATCACGCATAGCTTCGCGAGCATCGCGGCGCCGGTTTTTTGGAAGGGGAATATCTCGGCGAAGCGGACGCGCCTGATCAGGCAGTAGACAAGGCTGCATACAAAGAAGATCACCACCGAGATCACGCCGTTTTCCAACAGGAAGAACGTATCCGCCGCGGTCTCTGCCATATTCTTTCCGGCGTTGCCGGATACCAGCGTGACGACGAGATCAAGGATGATCTCCATCGCAAAAAAGACCAGCAGCACGCCGCCGATGCTGTTGGCGGTGCGTCTGAGCGAGCGCCGATAGTGGTATTGCCTGAGCTGCTCCGGCGTCATCGGTTGGACATAACGCGGTGCGACAGGCTGGGGCTGCTGATACACCTGCGGTTGCTGATATACTTGCGGCTGCTGATACACCTGCGGCTGCTGATATGTCTGTGGCTGCGGATATGTCTGTGGTTGCGGCTGCGGATATGCCTGCGGCTGCTGATATGCCTGTGGTTGCGGCTGCGGATATGCCTGTGGCTGAGGCGGATACGGCGGTACGGGCGCCGACTGAGGCGGCGTCTGCGCCTGCGGCTGAGCCGGGGGCTGCGGCGCCGGATAAGGCTGCTGAGGATAATATTGCACGTTGATTTCTCCTTACGGTCATGAAGCCGCCGCCTCTTTCGGCGCGGCGTCATGCGTGTTTTTCGTATGATGTCAAGACTTTTCTTATCATAATACATTTTTTTGTGAAAATAATTCTTGACAAACAATATGGAAGATATTATAATACATTACGAAAACAAAGTAAAGCGGATCGTCTGTCCGGGAAGGACGGCGGGTGCTTTCACCTGTGGGGTATCGTCTGCACGGGTCAATACTGCAGGGAGCGATCCCTTTTGATAGTATTGCACGCGGACGGAGCCTTTCTGTCCGCGCTTTTTTTCGATGCTTTATGCAAACAAACAATGGAGGTGCTTACACATTAGCAAACAGGAACCTCAGATCAATGAGGAAATTCGTGACAAAGAGTTACGCGTAATCGGAGCAGACGGCACACAGCTCGGCATCATGTCGGCTGCCGACGCCCAGCGCATCGCCGACGAAAAAAATCTCGATCTCGTGAAGATCGCCCCCCAGGCGAAGCCGCCTGTCTGTAAGATCATGGACTACGGCAAGTTCCGCTTTGAACAGGCGAAGCGCGAGAAAGAGGCGCGAAAGAACCAGCATACCGTCGACGTCAAGGAGATCAAGCTGTCTCTGAATATCGACACTCATGACTTTAACACCAAATTAAAGAACGCCTTAAAGTTCTTTGCTCACGGTGATAAGGTCAAGGTTTCTATCCGCTTCCGCGGTCGTGAGATGGGCCATTCCGAGTACGGGTACGACACGATGAAGAAGTTTGCGGACGCGTGCTCCGAGGTCGCTAATATCGAGAGACCTGCGAAGCTCGAGGGACGCCAGATGCTCATGTTCCTCGCGCCCAAGCCCACCAAGTAACAAACATATTTAAAGGAGGATATATTAATATGCCTAAGATTAAAACACACAGCGGAGCGAAGAAGCGCTTCAAGCTGTCCAAGAACGGTAAGGTTATCCGCGCTCATGCTTATAAGAGCCATATCCTGAACAAAAAGAATACCAAGCGTAAAAGAGGTCTCAGAAAGACAACCGTCGCTGATAAGACCAACGTA
>CADBUN010000178.1 GCA_902797825.1 uncultured Ruminococcus sp.
CCCCTCGGGCTTCGATACCTCGATGCCGTCGAAGTGGTCGCGGATAAAATCGACGGTATCGTTGACGTTGTCGGACAGCACCTGACACAGCTCGTCCACCCAAGCGTGCCCCTCAGGCTGGTACGCGCCGATCAGCGCGTGCATGGACAGCACGTTCATCGCGTTATAGTGGCTCATCGCGGACTGCCGCATTATTCTGTCGCGCAGATAGCTGTCGTAAACAATGTGATAGCTGCCGATCAGCCCGGCGAGGTTAAAGGTCTTGCTGGGCGCGTAGACGGCGATCGTCCGCTGCTTCGCGTCATCGGAGATACTTTGCGTCGGGATATGCCTGTGTCCGTTGAGCAGGATATCTGACCATATCTCGTCCGAGATCACGACGCAGTCGTTCCTGCGGTATACCTCCATCGCCTTTTCAAGCTCGTCCCTCGTCCAGACGCGGCCGCAGGGATTATGCGGACTGCAAAAGACCGCGAGATGGATATGATTCGTTCGAAGGCGTCTATCCATATCCTCATAGTCCATGCGCCATATGCCGTTATCATCCTTTTTCAGCGGACTGAGCTCGGCGACTCTGCCGGTATCCTCCAGCACATGGGTGAAGCCGATATAGGTCGGGCTGTGAAGGAGCACCTTTTCTCCCGGAGCGGTAAACGCTTGGATCGCTGAGCTGACACAGCCGAGAACGCCGTTCTCATAGCCGATATGCTCCTTGCTCAGGCCGCTGACGCCGTTTCGCTGTTCGTGCCATCGGATAATGGAAGCGTAGTATTCGTCGGTCGGGATGTAGTATCCGTATAGAGGATGCTCCGCTCTCTGGATGATCTTCTGGGGTATCGTCGGCACGGTCGCGAAATTCATATCCGCAACCCACATTGGTATCTTTGAGAAACCCGCCTTAGGCGCTGTCGGCGCTGTGCCCCAGCTGACGTTCGCGCCGATCGCGTCAACCGCCAGCGAGTCCTTTCCGGTTCGATCGGGCATGGTGGTAAAATCGTATTTCATCATCTTGTTCTCCTGTTTTTCTGGATCTTTCTCTCATTATACGCCAAACAGGGATCGGGGGGCAAGTCAAAACAAAGACGATATATGATCCATCCGCTGTGCGATCCGGTCGGCGTAACGCGCGCCCTTTGCGGTCAGTTTATTTACCTGATAATCCAGTATGTCTTTAACGGAATAGTCGGAGGCGTATTGACCGCGTGCATAGAACGCTTGCATCCTTTTGAGAAGACGGACTCCTGCCTCGCGTGCCGGGAGCACCGCGCCGTCGGGCAGGGTTATCCCGGCTTGGTCGATATCGAACAGCGCGGCATTTTTATCATTCTGCACGGCGATCTCCTGCGGCTGTTTACTCGGCTCAGCCACAAGATACAGGATCAGCAGCTCGATGAATTGCAGGTCGCGCCTGTCGATCCCCTGCGGAGAAAAGGGATTAATATCCACGTTGCGAATCTCGATATGATTCACGCCGTTTCGGACGAGGGTATTCAGGCGATTCGCACCGCGCGGTTTTAAGCGGATCGGGTAGTACAGCTCGCCCACACCCGCAAGCGCGCCGCTGTCGAGATAGCGCCGGATACTCAATGCGTAGCTGAGAACGGAATCATAGGACAGGTGTGGTGTGAAGCTGTTCCAATAGCCCTCCTCGCCGCATCGTAAGGACGCGTAACGCGTCAAAACAGGTTCTCCGATCCTTTCGGGCGAGAAGTATGAGCCGTCGCAGACAGGCGAAGCGGACATCAGGAGATTGATGATCCAGCCGTATGCGGTCAGGCTTTCTGCCAAGCGCAGATAGACCTCGTTTTTATGGGCGGTGAAATCTTCGGATGAGGACGCGTCAAAGCGCTGTCGGAGCAGTTCCTCCGACAGTGAATAGTTGACGTGGATGCCCGACAAGGTCATCTTGTATTTGCCGTATTTTTCTGCGAGATACAGCCGATAGCTGTGCTTTGAACTTTGATCCCCTTCGTATAACGCGACAGGGATATCGTCGGCGTTTTTGATACGCGGAGGGTTAGAGTACAGCCAAAGCCTTTCCCGGCGCTCTTTGAGTATGTTGTTC
>CADBUN010000179.1 GCA_902797825.1 uncultured Ruminococcus sp.
TCAGGTCAGCATCTCTGTCACGGCAGAGGGCGAAGGTCTGACCTACCAGTGGTTCTACTGGAAGGCTGAAAAGAATAAGTGGATCGCGGCGGCAGATACCGACAGCGTCTACGATTCTATCACGATGGCTTCGAAGTTTGCAGGCAGAGAAGTTTTCTGTAAGATCACCGATCAGAACGGCAACACCATCAACTCTGATTCTGCAACCATCAATTATCCGATCGGCGGATAAGCCGGCGGATTACCAACAGTCAGGCACTATCTGCCTTCACATGATTTAATATCCATAAAGATTGCCCGATCTGCGGTTGCGGATCGGGCAATCGTGCTTTATACTAAGTAGCAATAAAAAAGCCCTTCACGCAACAGACGTGAAAGGCTTTTATTTGAAATTAGTATTATAATGAGTATAACGTTATTCGTCGATCGCGCCGATCTCTCGAAGCTGACCGAGGACGTCGGCGATATCCTTGCGCATCAGGGCTTCATCGCCGTCAAACCGCTCCTTCATGGCGGCGAGGATCTCTTCCTCCGTCGTGCCGCGCGAGAGACAGTCGAGGATCACCTCGACGCTCTTGTTCCCCTGGATCAGTCCGTGGAAGGGCGCTCCGGCAGTAGGCACCAACAGCGCCTGACCGTCCATATGATGCTTGAAAAAATGCTGGTTCAGTTTCATAGGATTCTCCTTTTCCGGCGGTGGTATCACCGCGCAAGTCTTATACTATTTTCAAATAAAACCGCTTAACATCTATTTCATCCGTATTATTTGAATCCAGTCTTACATATCAAAATCAGCGGCACCGCTCCGCAAGCGCGGCGGCAGAGAGCCTGCCCTGTGCGTATTCGTCAAACAGCGCCAGCTTTTCTTTCCCGATGGTCACCCGTAACGCCGCTTCGTCGGAGCACGCTTCGTCGGAGTGCGCTTCGTCGGGGCGGTTCATCGCTTTGACCGTGTTCTCGTCGGCGATCAGACGGTGACGAAGCAGGTAGGCTTCAAAATCTCCGTCCCCCTCGCTGAGGAACGCCGCGACCTCTTCCGCTCCCACACCGCGTTCGAGCGGTCGGAAATACGCGTGCAGCAGGGCTTTTTCATCCTCACGGAGCCTTTGCGCCGCGTGATCCCTAAGCGCGATCGTCACGGGCTCTTTCTTCACGAAATACCGCGGCATATCCGACTTTTTTGCCGAAAAGCCGACGGGCTTCGGCGCGTCGTTTACATAGGTCACAAAGCAGTATTTCACGCCTTCATGCTCTCTTTCCTCCGACGTCTCCTCCACGCGCCATTCCTCCAGCTCGTCAAGATTCGGAATGAAGGTATCCGCATCGCCCGAAAACCGCATCTTGGTGATATACGCGGTGTCGCAGTAAGGCAGGAACTGGCGGTAGGTATAGCCGCCGCCGATGACAAAGATATCGTCGGCGTTCATATCCCTGATGATGCTGAAAAGCTGTTCCATGCTGTCACAGATGACCGTTCCGGGCGCGACGACGCCCTCGATATCGGCGAGCACCAGGTTCATGCGGTTGGGCAGGGGCTTGCCGTTCGGAAAGGACAGCAGGGTGTTATAGCCCATCACCAGCACGGCGCGGCGCGTTTTCTCGCGAAAATAGCGCATATCATCCGGAATCGACAACAGCAGATCGCCGTTTTTGCCGATTCCCCATGTTTCATCTACTGCTACGATCAGCTTCATAGGATCACCTCAAATTATTCTGCTCTCAATCCCGGCAGCGCCGAATCGGACGGGAGCGTTTTATGATCAAAAGCAAAAGATCGGTCGGAAACGCTTCTGCCAAGCGGACGATCAAAAAAGCTGTCATTCCGAGGCTCACTCGGTGAGCCGTGGGAATCCCACAAACAGGAACTACCTCTTTCTGTTACATCAAACGGCATGAACGACCGGGGGATTGCCACACCCCTAAAGGGGTTCGCAATGACGATTGATATTCTGACCACTGACCACTATTCCCTCAGATCGCCACCGGGATCTTTTCGGTAAACTCGTGATACTGATAATCAACCAGCTTGAAGTCGTCCACGGTAAAATCGTAAAAATCCTTGATCTCCGGATTCACGATCAGCTTGGGCGCTTCAAAGGGCGTAAGCCCGATGATCCGCTTCACCGCGTCGATATGGCGGTCATAGATATGCGCGTCGGCGATCACGTGCAGGAGGGTGCCGACCTCAAAGCCGCTGACCTGGGCGAACATATGCAGCAGGATCGCATACTGACAGACGTTCCAGTTATTGGCGACCAGCATATCCTGCGAGCGCTGGTTGAGGATCATGTTCAGCTTGTTGCCGGTCACGTTCAGCGTCACGCTGTAGGCGCAGGGGTAGAGCCCCATCTCGTGCAGGTCGTGGTGGTTATAGATATTCGTCATGATACGGCGGGATTCGGGATGATGCTTCAAATCAAACAGCACCCGATCCACCTGATCGAACTTACCCTCGGGATAGCTGTGCTTGACGCCCAGCTGGTAGCCGTACGCCTTGCCGATCGAGCCGTTTTCATCCGCCCAGCTGTCCCAGATATGGCTTTTCAGGTCGTGGATGTTGTTGCTCTTCTTCTGCCAGATCCACAGCAGCTCGTCGATACAGCTCTTGAAGAACACCTTGCGCAAGGTCATGATCGGAAATTCCTTTTGCAGGTCATAGCGGTTCACCACGCCGAACTGCTTGATCGTATGAGCAGGCGAATGATCGTCGCCCCAGTAAGGGCGCACGTTCATCCCCTCGTCGGAATAGCCGTTTTCGATAATATCCTTACAATTCTCGATAAACACCTTGTCGGCGTAGCTCATCGTTCATCATCCTTTTCAAAAACATATCTCCATTATACGGTTCACCGCCTGAAAAGTCAATCTTGTATTTCGCTTATCATACTAAGTAGCAGAAAGCTGTTATTGAATATTCAGCCATCGGATGGTATAATAGGCTCGAATCATCATCCCAAGGAGAGCTGTTATGTCCCTGTCCCCTATCGTCGAGCCGCTGATCGGTTGGTTCGATCAAAACAAAAGGCTCCTGCCGTGGCGCAGAGACCGCGCGCCGTACCATGTATGGATCTCCGAGATCATGCTTCAACAGACGCGGATCGAAGCCGTGATGGGCTATTACGCGCGCTTTCTCGACGCCCTGCCGGATGTGAAACATCTGAGCGAGGTAGACGACGACACGCTCATGAAGCTGTGGGAGGGGCTGGGCTACTACAGCCGCGCCCGTAACCTGAAAAAGGCGGCGGTCATGATCATGGAGGAACACGGCGGCGTTTTTCCGCGCACCTATGACGCGCTCAGGAGGCTGCCCGGCATCGGCGACTACACCGCCGGGGCGATCGCGTCGATCTGCTTTGACGAAAAGGTGCCTGCCGTAGACGGCAACGTCCTGCGCGTGATCGCGCGGATACAGGGCAACCGCGAGAACGTCCTCCTGCCGCAGACAAAGAAACGCGTCACCGAGGAATTAACGAGGGTGATGCCGACTCGCCCGGGCGCGTTCAACGAAGGACTGATGGAGCTGGGCGAGCTCGTCTGCCTGCCGAACGGAATTCCCCTGTGCGAGCGCTGTCCGATCCGGGACGCGTGTACCGCTTATCGGGAAGGGCTGACCGAGGAGCTGCCCGTGCGGATCAAGACGACGAAGCGTCGGCGCGTTGACCTGTCGGTTTTCATCATCACCGCCGAGGACGGGCGGATCGCGGTCGAAAAGCGCCCCGAAAAGGGCTTGCTGTCGGGGCTGTATCAGCTGCCGAACCTCGAGGGCTTTCATGACGAAGCGGCGCTTGCCGAAGCACTGACGGCGTGGCGGCTCTCTCCGACAGAAATCACGTTCGAGAAGGACGCGAAGCACGTTTTCACGCATATCGACTGGTTCATGAAGGCATACCGCGTCCAAACGGCAAAAAAAGCCGACCGCTTCCTCTGGGTAACGGAGGAGGAGCTGAAAAGCGCCTATCCCCTGCCGACCGCCTTCCAAAAACTGATATAATCAAAAACGCACCCGAGAGGGTGCGTTTTCATATAATAGAAGCTTAATTATACCTTCAATTCGTCCTCGATGATGTTCGCGGCGTTCTCGAAATAATCGCCGACGAAGAGCTCGACCGTGCCGGTGTCCACCGACTTCGCCAGAGCGGGATCGATCGGCACCTTGGCGAGCACGCGGGTACCGAAGCGCGCGGCGATCTCGTCGATATGGCTGTCGCCGAAGATCGGATGCGCCTTGCCGCAGTCGGGACACTTATAATAGCTCATATTCTCGACCAGCCCGAGGATCGGGATATTCATCAGCTGCGCCATCTTGACCGCCTTTTCGACGATCATGCCGACCAACTCCTGCGGAGAAGCGACCACGATAATCCCGTCGAGGGGAATCGACTGGAACACGGTCAGCGGCACGTCGCCGGTACCGGGAGGCATATCGACGAACATATAGTCAACATCCTTCCAGATGACCTCCGTCCAGAACTGCTTGACGGTGCCCGCAATCACGGGACCGCGCCAGACAACGGGATCGGTGGTATTTTCTAAGAGCAGGTTGACGGACATGATGTCGATGCCGGTCTTTGTCGTCTCGGGGATGATCCCGAACTCGGAGCCCTTGGCGCGCTCGGTGATACCGAACGCCTTGGGGATCGAGGGGCCGGTCACGTCGGCGTCCAGAATCGCCGTCTTGTGACCGCGGCGGTTCAGCTCCACCGCCATCGCGGAGGTGACCAGGCTCTTGCCGACGCCGCCCTTGCCGGAGACAACGGCGATCACCTTTTTGACGGAGCTTAGTTCATTCAGCTTTTCATGCAGATCCTGCGGCTCGGTACGCGAAGCGCAGCTTTGCGCGCAGGAGGAGCAGTCATGGGTACATTCGCTCATGCTTTATTCTTCCTCTTTCTTTTCTTCTTGATCTTCGGCAGCTTCTTCCGCTTCCTCGGTTGCTTCCTCGGTTGCTTTTTCAGCCGATTCTTCAGCGTCCTGTGCAGCCTCGGCAGCCTCGGAGATGATCTCTGCCTTTTCTTCATCCTCGGTCTGCGCGAGCTCTTCGGCAAGTCCGCCCTCGACAGCCGCGTTCTCTTCCGCTTCCTCCTCTTCCTTCATCTCATAGCCGGAGAAGAAGGTATAGGGGATGCCGTAGCCCAGCGCGATACAAGCCATCGCCAGGATGATCGACGGCGCGCCCAGACCGCCCATCATCGAAGCCGCCGTCTGGGGCGCGATCGCGTTGTGGAAGGGCAGCGCGGGAATCAGCGCGGCAAGGATGATGTACAGCGCCGGTAAATCAATCAGCAGCAGCACCGCCAGGCTGAAGCGTCTGACCTGCTTGCCCTCGCCGACGCGCGTCGCGTAGAACAGCAGCAGACCGAATACCGTCAGCATCAGTACCTGGATCAGGGTGCCTACCGTGCCGGAAAGCTGGCTTGCCAGCGCCGAGAAGAAGTAGGCGCAGATGATGTAGCCGATCACCAGGAATGACGAGAAAATGATATTGATCTTGTTCCGTTTCGTGTTCGTGTTTTTCATATTGATATACCTCCATGTTTTATTTGTTGTCGGTGGTTAGTGGTCAGTAGTCATGGATCGTCCTTCCTGTTTCTTACGCAGGACAAAGCAGTACCAGCCGCCGAGGGTGTTTTCTTCCGCGATCTCGAAGCTGTCCCTGACCGCCTGTCTGACGTCGTCGGCGCGGGTGTCGATGATGCCGCTGACGATGTACACGGCGTCCTGCGTCATGAAATCGCCGACAGCGTCCGATAATGCTATTATAGCATCCGCCACGATATTTGCAACCACAATCTCATACTTTCCGGTAACTTTCTCTACCAGATCGCCTGCTACTGCGGTGAAACGGTCTTTTACGCCGTTGACGGCGGCGTTCTCGTTGGCGGTACGTACCGCCGTCTCGTCGATATCGACGCCGTAGGCGCTCTCTGCGCCCAGCTTCACGGCGGCGATACCGAGGATGCCGCTGCCGCAGCCGACGTCGAGCACCTTCTCGCCGCCCTTGACGCAGCGCTCGAGCGCCTCCATACACAGGCGCGTGGTCTCATGCTTGCCGGTTCCGAACGCGAGCCCGGGATCAATGTTGAGGATCAGCCGTCCCTTCGGATCGGTATCCGTGAACCACGACGGGTTGATCAACAGCCTTTCGCCGACAGGCATCGGCCGGAAAAACTTGCGCCAGTTGTTGAGCCAGTCATCCTCCTTGACGCTGCTTTGGTCGATGGTATAGGCGATTCCGGCAGCCGTCAGCCGTTCGCGCAGGAACTGCACCGCCTCGCCGATATTATCCTCGGGATCAATATAAAGATGAATCTTCGCCTTGGTACGATCCTGACGGAGCAGCGCCTCGTCGATCAGGTCGATATGCGCGATCTCCAGCACCTCCTGCTCGAGCGTGCTGTAATCCTCGATATAAATGCCGTAAGGAACCGTCATGTTGGCGATCGCCGCCGCGTCGTCGATCCGATCCGCGCCGACCTCGACCGAAATCTCTGTCCAGTCCATACTTCACTTCCTTTACAAATGATCATAGGTTGCCTCTATATGTTGCCTCTATATAATGTAGCACATCAAGCGCCTTTTATCAAGAGATAATGATACAAATCAGCCGCCGGCACCGACAACCAAATCAGGCGGCTGCCGAAAAGCAGCCGCCTCAGTATCATGCTGTTAGCCGAAAATATCCCGGAGCTTATCCATAAAGCCCTTGCGCTTTTGATAATTCTTATCGCCGGTGGCGGCATCAAGCTGACGAATGAGCTCCTTTTGCTTGCTGTTGAGGTTCTTCGGCACCTCGATCAGGACGCGGACATACTGGTCGCCCTTGCCCCTTCCGCCGAGGTGCTGGATGCCCTTGCCCTTGAGCTTAAAGACGTCGCCGGGCTGGGTGCCCTCGTGGATATCATAGCTCGACTTGCCGTCCAGCGTCGGTACCGTCACGGTCGCGCCCAAGGCAGCCTGTGCAAAGGTGATCGGCAGCTCGCACCATACGTCGTCGCCGCGGCGATCGAAGATCGGATGCGGACGGATGCCGATATAAACGTGCAGATCGCCGGCAGGACCGCCGTTGGCGCCGGAATTGCCGTGTCCGGAAACGTTCAGCACCTGTTCGTCGTTGATACCGGCAGGCACGTTGACCTCGACGGTCTTTTTGCGGCGTACCTGACCGCGCCCGTTACAGGTATGGCAGGGCGTTTCGACGATCTTGCCCCTGCCGCGACAGGCGTCGCAGGGACGGGAGGTCTGTACCGTGCCGAAGGGGGTGCGCTGGTTGATCGTCACCTGACCTCTGCCGCCGCACGCGGAACAGGTCTTGGGCGTGGTGCCCTTCTCGGCGCCGGTGCCGTTACAGTCCTTACAGGTAGAGATCGCCTGATACTGGACGGTCTTGCGGCAGCCCTTCGCCGCCTCTTCAAAGCTGATGTACAGCTGGGTTTCGATATCCGAGCCGCGACGGGGCGCGTTGGGGTTCGCCGAGCGTCTGCCGCCGAAGCCGCCGAAGAAGCTCGAGAAGATATCGCCCAGGTCGATATCCTGCCCGAAGGGCGAGCCTGCGCCCCCGGCGCCGAAGTTGGGATCAACGCCGGCATGACCGAACTGGTCATAGCGCGCCTTCTTCTCCTTATCCGACAGCACCTCATATGCCTCGTTGGCTTCCTTCATCTTCTGTTCGGCTTCCTTGTCGCCGGGATGCAGGTCGGGGTGGTATTTCTTCGCCGCCTGACGGTAAGCCTTCTTGATATCGTCGTCCGAGGCGTCCTTGCCGATGCCTAAGACTTCATAGTAATCTCGTTTATCTGCCATAGTTTCACCTTGCTTCATCAGATGAATTCCTTAACACAAATGCGCCCGCGGCGCAAATCATGTCACACAATTCGTGCCGTAGGCTATTCATGCGGCTGCGGAAGCCCGCAGCCGCAAATCGTGGAATCAGTATTACTCTACGTCCGTATAATCGGCGTCGTATACGTTGCCGTCGGCGCCGTTACCCTGCGCGCCGCCCTGAGTCGGATCGGGGCCGGGCTGAGCGCCGGGCGCCTGCTGGTTCGGGTTCGCCTGCTGATACATCTTGGCGCCGATCTGCTGTAAGCTGTTCATCAGATCGTCCTTGGCGCTCTTGATCAGGGCGCTGTCGTTTTTGGAGACGGCCTCCTTGACGGCGGCGATCTTGGTGTTCAGGGTGTTCTTGTCATCCTCAGCCATCTTGTCGCCGTTGTCGGAGATCAGCTTCTCCGCCTGATACGCTACCTGCTCGGCTTCGTTCTTGGTATCGACCTCTTCGCGGCGCTTCTTGTCCTCGGCAGCGTACTTCTCGGCGTCCTTGACCGCCTTGTCGATATCGTCCTTGGACATATTAGAGGTGTTGGAGATGGTGATCTGCTGCTGGGCGCCGGTGCCGCGGTCCTTCGCGGATACGTTGACGATACCGTTGGCGTCGATATCAAAGGTAACCTCGATCTGCGGAATGCCTCTGGGAGCCGGCGCGATACCGGTCAGCGCGAACAGACCGAGCTGCTTGTTGTCGCGGGCGAATTCACGCTCGCCCTGCAGGATGTTGATCTCTACCTGCGTCTGGTTATCGGCAGCGGTGGTGAATACCTGGCTCTTGGTCGCCGGGATGGTGGTGTTGCGGTCGATGATCTTGGTCATTACGCCGCCCATGGTCTCAACGCCCAGCGAAAGCGGGGTAACGTCGAGCAGTACCATGCCCTGAACCTCGCCGCCCAGGACGCCTGCCTGGATCGCCGCGCCGATCGCGACGCACTCGTCGGGGTTGATGCCCTTGAAGGGCTCCTTGCCGATCAGCGACTTGACAGCTTCCTGTACGGCAGGAATACGGCTGGAGCCGCCTACCATCAGCACCTTGTCGATCTGACCGATGGACAGACCGGAATCCGACAGCGCGCTGCGGACGGGGCCCATGGTCTTTTCGACCAGATCAGCGGTCAGCTCGTTGAACTTCGCTCTGGTCAGGGTGAGGTCGAGATGCTTGGGGCCGGAAGCGTCGGCGGTAATGAAGGGCAGGTTGATGTTGGAGGTGGTCACGCCGGAAAGCTCGATCTTGCTCTTCTCGGCAGCCTCCTTGAGGCGCTGCATCGCCATCTTGTCGCCGCTGAGGTCTACGCCGGTCTCGGTCTTGAAGGACTGTACCATCCAGTCGATGATACGCTGGTCAAAGTCGTCGCCGCCGAGGCGGTTGTTACCGGCGGTCGCCATAACCTCCTGGATGCCGTCGCCGATCTCGATGATCGAGACGTCGAAGGTACCGCCGCCGAGGTCATAAACCATGACCTTCTGATCCTTTTCCTTATCCATACCGTAGGACAGCGCCGCCGCGGTAGGCTCGTTGATGATACGCAGCACATCCAGACCGGCGATCTTGCCGGCGTCCTTGGTCGCCTGACGCTGGGCGTCGGTGAAGTATGCCGGTACGGTGATGACGGCGGTGCTGACGGTTTCGCCCAGATAAGCCTCGGCGTCCGCCTTGAGCTTCTGCAATATCATCGCGGAGATTTCCTGCGGGGTATAGCCCTTGCCGTCGATGTTTACTTTATAGTTAGAGCCCATCTCTCTCTTGATCGAGGAGACGGTACGCTCGGGGTTGGTGATCGCCTGACGCTTCGCGACCTGACCGACAAGACGCTCGCCGTTCTTGGAGAACGCGACCACGGAGGGCGTTGTACGCGCGCCCTCGGCGTTTGCGATGACGACGGGCTCGCCGCCCTCGATTACCGCGACACAAGAGTTGGTTGTACCTAAGTCAATACCGATTGTTTTTGCCATAATAATACCTCCGTTTTGAATAACCAGCGGTACGCGACCGGTGGTCATAAGTTAGTGAAATTATCCATTTATATCAATGGTAAGGGCAAAGCCCTCCCTTTTATGCGACGTTTATGAATTCGCCACGACGACCATCGCGTGACGGATGATCTTGTCGCCGATTTTATAGCCCTTCTGGTAGACGGCAGAGATCGCGTTCTCCGGCAGGCTTTCATCTTCCACGGTCGATACCGCGTTATGAAGCGCCGGATCAAAGGCGTCGCCCACCTCGCCGAACGGCTCGACCTTGAGCTTTTCGAAGCTCTGCTTGAGCTGCTGGGCGATCAGCGCGATCCCCTTGCCGAATTCCTCGGGAACATCCTTGCCCTCGAACTGGGCGAGCGCGTTGGTCATGCTGTCGGCTAGCGGCAAGAGCTCCTTGACCGCGTCTGCCTTCGCGTCGTCATAGATTTGCAGCTTCTCCGCTGAGGTGCGCTTGCGGTAATTATCGTACTCGGCGTACAGGCGGATGTATTTATCCTTCTCCGCGTCGAGCGCCTCCTGCAGCTTTTCCTCCGCTGTCGGCTCCTTTTTCTCTTCCGCCGGCTCTTCGACCGGCTGCTCCTCGGTCTCGGGCGCTTTTTCCTCCGTCTCGGGAGCGGTCTTTTCCTTTTTCTCCGCCTTGGGAGCGGCTTTTTCTTTTTTCATTTTATCTGCCTCCTCACAGAAGCTCGCCTATGGCGCGCGATACGCATCCCGCGGCATAGATGACCTCGCTCATGATGGTTTTATAGTCGATCCGCAGCGGCGCGATCACCGCGACGGCGCCGGCGTTCTCGCCGCCGATCTCGTAGCGGGCGGTAATCACCGCGCTGTCCCTGAGCTCGGAGAGCTTGCTCTCCTCGCCAAGATAAATCATATGGGTACGGCTGTTATTCAGCAGCCCCGAAATGCTTTTGGTATCGTTCAAAAAGCGGATCGTGTTGCGCGCGCCGTCAAAATCGTAGCTGTCGGAAAACAGCAGGTTCGTCTGGCCCGATACGGTGACGTTAACCTCCAGCGCGCTTTGCACCGCGTCATAGATCGCCACCAGCACATCCGGGATGAAGAGCGTTAATTCTCCCATCCCCGACGCCGCCGTCTGTAAGAAGCCCTTGGTCACATCCACGAGCTTAACGCCGGCGAAGGCTTCGTTGACCGCCTTGTCGAACATCGAAAGCAGCTGAGGGGTGAGGGCGAATTCGCATCGGAACAGCCTGGATTTGACCATTCCGTTCGAGGTAACCAGCACCGCCATCGAGGTATGCCGCCCGGTGGAAACGAAGCGGATCCGGTGTACCCTCGCCTCATCGGAGGAGGGAGTGGTAGCCGCTGCGGCTGCCTTCGTCAGCTGAGAGAGAACCAAAACAGTACGGTTCAGGATGCTCTCGGGCGCGCCCGAGCCGGCTCGGATGCCGCGCTCCATATTCTCGCGCAGGTTCTCCGGCAAGACAGCCGGCTTCATCAGGTTGTCGATATAATACCGATAGCCCTGCTTGGTGGGGATCCTGCCTGCCGAGGTATGCGGCTGGTGAAGATAACCCTCGTCATCCAGCGCCTTGAGCTCGTTGCGGACGGTCGCGGACGATACGCCGAGATCCGTTTCCTCCAACAGCGCCTTGGAGCCGATCGGCTCGCCCGTGCGGATATAGGTCTCGATCACGGCGGACAGTATCTTCTCTTTTCGTAAAGCGAGCCCCATACTGTCGCCTCCTTTGCCTGAACATCCGGAGCGCTTATCATGTATTGTTATTGCGAACCGCCGCAGGCGGTGTGGCAACCTCGACCGAATGGCTTCGATCCTCTCGGTTTAGCACTCTCGATGTTCGAGTGCTAACTTACAATACCTAGTATACCCCAAAATCAGGAAAAGTCAAGATTTTATTTGTGAATTTTTTGTTAAAGACAGAAAACGCCCTCCCCGCCGCCTCGTCCTTGCTCGTCGTATGCGGACGATCCGTGATCGTCCCTACAAATTCCACTGACCACTGACCACTGAATGAATCAGATTTCTACGCAGCGGTATCCCGAAGTTGACTTTTTTCGACAATGTCTATATACTATAAATTAGAAAGGGGCAGCCTGCCGCGTTCGCCCCGGTAACGATAATAATACTAATCCTTAATAAAAACCTTTATCATCTATTGCGATAAATTCCGCATAGCTTTGTTGAGCTCCTTGACATACGACA
>CADBUN010000180.1 GCA_902797825.1 uncultured Ruminococcus sp.
CCCCTCGCGGTCACAATAGGCGAATATCGGCTTGCTGTGATCGGTAAGGAGCGGTTTGCCGCTCTTCAAAATCTCGTTTATTTCTTCAATAGAATTAATCTTGTATAATATTTCTTCTGTTGAAACATACGCAACCGAGGGCTTATTTTCTTTAAAAGAAATTTTAAGATAGATCTCCCGGTTCTTTTGCAGAACGGATGCGACATCTGCCGGCTCGGCTTCGACGATCCGGAAGGTATGCTGTTCATCCTGTTCCACGACCTTATCCTCGGAAATCTCTAAGTTAAACTTTTTGATCAGTGAGAACAGCTCCAGCCGCGCCATCAGCCGCGCGGCGGCGACCTTATCCCCCTCGCCGACAAGGTAGTGCTCCAAATCGGTATCCACAGGGGCAGTCAGGCAGATTTCGCCCAACATCCGGCTCATAAAGCAGTTATCCTTATCCTTCTCGAGCTTTGCCCTCATACCCGGGCGTATATCCAGCTCGTCAAGGTGGTCATAGATATATGCGATATTATCGTATTTTTGGATCAGCTCGGTCGCGCCCTTGGGACCGATCCCTGCGACGCCGGGGATGTTGTCGGAGCTGTCGCCCTGGATCGCCTTGATCTCGATCAGCTTCTTCGGCTCGACGCCGTATTCCTCCTTCACCACGTCGGGCGTATAGAGCATGGTGCCGTTCAGGTTCTTTGCCAGCCGCACGGATACGCGGTCGTTCACAAGCTGCAGGCTGTCGCGGTCACCGGTCGCGATCACACAGGTATTGCCGGTATCGGCGCACGCCTTGGAGAGCGTGCCGAGAATATCGTCGGCTTCATATCCCTCGCAGGTGACGAGCTTATAGCCCAGGTCGGTGAGCAGCTCCTTGAGCGGCGCCATCTGCATATGCAGCTCCTCGGGCATTCCCTTGCGGTTTGCCTTATACAGATCATACGCCTTGTGGCGGAAGGTCTTTGCCTTTAAATCAAAGGCGATCGCGACCGCGTCGGGCTGTGTATCGGCTTTCATCCGTTCAAACATGGTCAAAAAACCGTAGATCGCGTTGGTGAACTGACCGTCCTTGGTGGTCAGCGGCTTAATGCCGTAAAAAGCGCGGTTGAGTATGCTGTTTCCGTCTACTACTAATAGTTTCATGATTCCCTCGGTTATCGGTGGCAAGCAGCCATTCTTCGTGATTGAAAGCGGTTAATCGGATGGTGAAGCTGGTTTTCTAGATTTTGTATACGACGTTCCCGGTGATCCAGTTGGTGCGGTAGAGCCGGGGTACGCGCTTTGATACGGCGCAGAGCACCTCATAGCTGATGGTATCGCCCCAGCGCGCGATATCCTCAGCGGTCGGCTCGCCGTCCTTTCCGTTGCCGAATACGACAACAACGTTGCCGACCTCAGCCTCCGGAAAATCAGTCACATCGAGCATGGTCTGATCCATGCAGATACGACCGATGATCGGACAGTTTTTACCGAATTTCTTGGTCTTGTCCCATACAAACATATAGCCGTCCTTGGCATAGGCGCGTATGTAGCCGTCGGCATAACCGACGGGCACGGTGGCGACGCGCATATCGCGGTCGGCGGTGAAGGTACGCCCATAGCTGACGGTGGTGCCGGCTTTGATGGTCTTGACATGAGAGATCAGTGTTTTGAGCCGCATCGCCGGCTTTAGGTCAAGCGCGTTGCGCATACTGTCGGACGGCGCATAGCCGTACAGGACGATACCGGCGCGCACCATATCCAGCCGAAGGGCAGGATAATCCATGATCGCGCCCGAGTTGGAGCAATGGCGGATCGCGAAGCGAATTCCTGCCTGTTCGAGCGTCTCGACCGTATGGGAAAAGCACGCGTACTGCTGCAGGGTATAAGCCTCTCCCCTGTCGCCGTCATCGGCGACGGCGAAATGCGTGAAAATCCCCTCGGGGATAATATGGGGTAAGGTACAGGCTTCTTTTATTTCTTCAATAGAATTATTATCTCGCGGAAACGCCTGACACATAAAGCCGATCCGGCTCATCCCGGTATCGAGCTTGATATGCGCCTTGACCTCGACGCCGTGTTCGGCGCAGCAGGCAGAAAGCTCGCGCGCATAGTCAAGGCTGTAGACCGCCTGGCTGATATCCTGACGGCTCAGATCGCGGCAGCGGTTCGCCGGGGTATAGCCGAGAATCAGGATCGGCTCGGTGATCGACGCCCTTCTCAGCTCCAAGGCTTCATCCAGATTCGACACGGCGAGGAAATCTACGCCGAGCTCATGATAGAGCTTGCTGATTTCCACGGCGCCGTGACCGTAGCCGTCCGCCTTGACGACGCAGCATAGCTTGACGCCCTCGCCGATGGCGCCGCGGATGGCTTCGAAATTCTCGCGAATCGCGTTCATATTGATCTCCGCCCATAACCGACGGGTAAAAATCAGGTTATCTTCCATCATCTTCACCTCAAAAGAAATGCATATATATTTATTATAATACAAATGGAGCTCATTTACAATATTTACACAGGATTTTTCTGCAAAGTCGGGCTTGCGCGGCAAGCGGCAAGTAATCAGCGGTCAGGGTTAGTGATAAGCGGTAAGGTACTCTCACCCTGATTTCCTCCATCCTCTCTCCCCTTTTCCTTAACTCCTCCTTACTAACCCATCTTCTTATCTTGACAACCGGCAGACCGGTATATAGAATAATCTATAGAATTATCATCGACGGTAGGAGGTCATCTGATGAAAAAAACGGTCAATCACACCAAAAGCAAGATCGTCTCGGCGGCATGGCAGCTCTTCTATGAACAGGGCTTTGACAGCACGACGGTAGATGAGATCGTGCGGCTGTCGGGCACCTCAAAGGGCTCGTTCTACCACTACTTCGAGAGCAAGGACAGCCTGATCGGCTCGCTCGCCTATCTCTTTGATGAAAAGTACGCCGAGTTGGAACAAAGGCTGGACTTTGAACAGAATGCGGTCGATAATATGGTCTATCTGACCAGGGAACTCCTGCTGGTGATCGAGAACACCATCGACATCGAGCTGCTGTCGCGGCTGTACGGACAACAGCTGAACAAGCGGGGAGAAAAGGAGCTGCTGGATCAAAGCCGCCTTTACTACCGCCTGCTCAAAAGGCTGGTACAGCTCGGTCAGAAGCGCGGAGAGATCACGCGCCAAAAATCCACCGCCGAGATCGTGCGCCTGTACGCGATCGCGGAGAGGGCGCTTTTGTACGACTGGTGCCTGCACGGCGGCGAATACTCGCTGGCGGAGTATGCCGCAGCCACGATGCCGCTGTTCTTGAAGGGAATCCGGGAAGAATAATTTTTATCCTGTCATTCAGTCTATGATACAGTCTATTTAATTTTAGGCTATATCATAGGCTTTTTTATTATCTATTATTATTTTGTATTGTATTTAGTCTATACTTCGTTCTGTATTGCGTTTCGTGCTTTGATGTGCTAAAATAATGGGGTATTTTAATAATACATGAGGGTATCCTACTGATTCTGTAATCAGTATACCCCGACAGGGACGCGGCTCAGGGCTGTATCCTGTCACAAAATATTTTTGGAGGGAAAGAAATGTCAACCAACTCGATTATCATCCTCGTTGCGTTTGTGGTTTACATGGGCGTGATGATCCTCATCGGCGCCCTGAACAGTAAACAGAGCAACAACGAGGACTACTTCCTCGGCGGCAGAGGTCTCGGCTCCTGGACGGCGGCGCTCTCGGCGCAGGCGTCCGATATGAGCGGCTGGCTGCTGATGGGCTTGCCCGGCGCGATTTATGTAGCCGGTACCGGCGAGGTTTGGATCGCGATCGGTCTGTTGATCGGTACCATCCTGAACTGGTTTCTCGTGGCGCGCAGGCTGCGCAAATACACCATCGTCGCGAATAACTCGCTGACGATCCCCAGCTTCTTCCAGAACCGCTTCCACGATAAGAAGGGCGTGCTGAAGGTCGTATCGTCCATCATCGTTATCGTATTCTTCGCGGTTTACACCGCCTCGGCGTTTGCTTCGGGCGCTAAGCTTTTTGCGAACGTATTCGGAAGCGGCGCCGACGACCACACCGCCTATATGATCGGTCTGATCATCGCGGCTGTCGTCATCCTCGTTTACACCCTGCTCGGCGGCTTCAAGGCAGTATGCTACACCGACTTTATCCAGGGACTGCTGATGCTGGTCGCGATTCTTGCGGTGCCGATCATCGCTTATATCGGTATCAGCGGCGATCTGACCGGCGCGCTTTCCGCAAAGGGCGTCAGCGATCCTGCCGGCTTTGTCAGCCTGATGAAGGACGGCGAGGGCAACCCGATCACCGCGGTCTCGATCATCTCGAACCTCGGCTGGGCGCTGGGCTACTTCGGTATGCCGCACATCCTCGTTCGCTTCATGGCGATCAAGAGCGATAAAGAGGTCAAGAAGAGCCGTATCATCGCCATCGTATGGGTTATCCTGTCGCTGGGCGCGGCGTCCTTCCTCGGTCTGGTAGCCAGAGGCTTCCTCAACGAGGATCTGGTCGCAAGCGGCAAATCCGAGGTCGTCTTTATCAAAACCATCCAGCAAATCTTTGACGGCAATGTGCTTCTCGTCTTTATCGGCGGTATCTTCCTGTGCGGTATCTTAGCGGCGATCATGAGTACGGCTGACAGCCAGCTGCTGGTCACCGCCTCTGCCGTATCCGAGGATATGTATAAGGGCGTTATCAAAAAGGACGCCTCCGAGAAGAGCGCGCTGAACGTCGGCAGAATCGCCGTCGTCATCGTCGCTGTGGTCGCGTTCGTGATTGCGCTCGATCCGAACTCTTCTGTCATGGGACTGGTCTCCGACGCGTGGGCAGGCTTCGGCGCCGCCTTCGGTCCGATCATCCTGCTGAGCTTGTTCTGGAAGCGCTTTAACCTGCCGGGCGCGGTTGCCGGTATGGTGACGGGCTTTGCGACCGTTATCATTTGGGACTACATCCCCTTCGGCGGTGCGCTGCTCAAGGACACCACCGGGCTGTACTCTCTCGTGCTGGGCTTCGCGCTGGCGCTGGTTGTCGCGGTTGTCGTGACGCTGATCACCAAGAAGCCTTCGGCAGAGATCGAAGCAGAATTCGACAAGGTCAATACCGTCGAAATCTAACAACTCTACATTTAAGGCAAACATCCGCTCACAGCGACGTGAGCGGATGTTTTTTTGTGAATCGATATTCGGCATCCTTGAAAAAAGATCGGTATGAAAACGTTCGTTACAGCTCGCGCTTGATCGAGTCAATCGCGCCCTTTTCGATGCGGCTGACCTGCGCCTGAGAAATGCCGATCTCCTCGGCAACCTCGGTCTGGGTTTTTCCCTGAAAATAGCGCAGGGACAGGATACGCTTTTCGCGTTCGGATAGCTTCTTTAATGCTTCCTTAAAGGCGATCTCCTCCAGCCAGTCGCGGTCGTCGCTGCTGTCTCCCACCTGATCCATCACATAGACGGTGTCGGCACCGTCACAGAACACGGGTTCATACAGGGATACCGGCTCGACGATCGCCTCGAGCGCCAGCACGACGCTCTCTTTATCACAGCCGATCACATCGGCGATCTCTTCCACCGTCGGCTCGCGGTTGAGGCGGACGGTCAGCTCTTCCTTCGCCTTCATCGCGTGATAGGCGGTGTCGCGCATCGACCGCGATACCCTGAGGCTGCCGCTGTCGCGCAGGTGCCTTCTCAACTCGCCCATAATCATCGGCACCCCATAGGTGGAGAAGCGCACATCCAGCGCGACGTCGAAGTTGTCGATCGCCTTCATCAGCCCGATCACGCCGACTTGAAACAGATCGTCCAGATTCTCTCCCCTGCCAGTAAAGCGCTGGATGACGCTGAGGACAAGCCGCAGGTTGCCGCAGATCATCTCCTCACGCGCTTTCCTGCGCTCGGCAGGCGCGCCGTCACGCATTTTGATCAGCAAATCTCGTTTTTGATCCTCGTTGAGTACCGGCAGACGCGCCGTATCGACGCCGCACAGTTCAACCTTATGATATTGCAAAAAATCCCTCCATGACGATACTGCATTTAGTATTGTCACGGAGGGAGTGTTTCATTCTTTTTTCGATGATGAAATTAAGTTGCGTGTGTTTTATCTAATACTAAGTAGCAATAAAAAGCTTTAAAAAGATATTAGCGGAGAATTTCGCAGAACAAGGCGGAGGGCGCAGGCAGGCTGGCG
>CADBUN010000181.1 GCA_902797825.1 uncultured Ruminococcus sp.
ACCGTCCGCTGTCTGAACGCCGACGGCTCCTTCGCGTCGTTCTTCCGCGGCGGCAAGAGTATCAAATACGTCGAAAAGCCGCAGATCACCGGCGTCGAGAATACCACCCGCGGCGTCAAGATCAGCTGGAACGGCAGCAAGGGCGCCGAAAAATACCGCGTGTATTATAAAAACGGCGGCTCCTGGACGAGGATCGGCGAGACCACCGGCACCTCCTTCGAGCATACCGGCGCCGCGTCCGGCACGACCTATACCTATACCGTGCGCTGTATCAACAACGCGCTGACGGAGTTCCAGTCTACCTTTGATACGGTCGGAAAGTCGATTCGCTATATCGCTTCCCCTAAGAATATCCGCGCGGAGGTTGTGAACAACAGCATCAAGATCAGCTGGACGCATTCTGCCGGCGCTGAAAAATACCGCGTCTATTACTACGGCTCCAAGGGCTGGACAAGGCTCGCGGAGACGACCTCCAACTCGGTGATCGACACCGTGATCTCCTCCGGCTATACCTATCGCTATACCGTGCGCTGTATCAACGCGAGCGGTACGGCGTTCACCTCCGACTGTGATACCACCGGCGTATACTGCAAGTTTACGTCCATGCCGGTGCTCAATCCGCTTGATTTTACCCAGGACGGCGTGAAGATTTCGTGGAAGGCGTCCCCCGGTACCGAGAAATACCGCGTCTACTACTACGGCTCCCGCGGCTGGACAAGGCTCGCGGAGACCACGGGCACCTCGGTGATTGATACAGATGTTTCCTCCGGCTACACCTATCGTTATACCGTGCGCTGTATCACGAGCGACGGCACCAAATTCACCTCCGACTGTGATACCACGGGCGTTAAGGGGATGTTCTGTACCGCGCCGAAGCTCGTCAGCACGCTGACGGATACCGGGCGCATCAGCTTCTCGTGGACCAGACCGCGCGGCGCCGAAAAGTTCCGCGCCTATAAGCTCGTCAACGGTCAGTGGACGCGGCTGGGCGATACGACCTCCAACTATATTACCGACCGGAACGTATCGGTCGGCAGCACCTATACCTATACCGTGCGCGTCATCACCCCGGACAGCACCGCCTTCTGCAGCGGCTTTGATCCGAGCGGCTTCATCATCACGGTCGTCACCGGCGTGAAGGGCTTCGTCTACTATGACCAGACCAAGTACGATTATCCCTACGGCGACAACGCGATTGCCGATTCCGGCTGCGGTCCGACCAGCTTCGCGATGGTGGCGTCTACGCTGACCGGCAGAAGCATCACCCCGATCGACGCCGTCAAGTGGTGCGGCAACAGCTTCTATCTCATGGGAGCCGGCACCTATTGGAGCTACTTCCCGGCGGCGGCGGATCAGTTCGGGATCACCCTGCAGAATGAGTACGGCGCGTATGAGATCGACTCGGTCATCAGCGAATTGAAGAAGGGCAGATTTGTCATCAGCTCCCAGGGACCGGGGCGCTTCACCAAGGGCGGTCATTTCATCGTCCTGGCAGGCGTTACCTCCGACGGCAAGATCATCGTCTATGATCCCAACGGAGCCAACCACTATGTCGGTACTGCCTTCTCTCCCTCCGAGATCACCGACGCCGGTACCCATTACTGGTCCTTCAGCAAATAATCAGACACAACAAAACCGCCGAGGCGTCAACGCTTCGGCGGTTATTTGTTCAAAATCGTCATTGCGAGGGGCGCAAAGGCTAAGGGAGAGATTGCCGCGTCGGAACCCGAGTTCCTCCTCGCAATGACAATCTGAAATGCGCCC
Organism: uncultured Ruminococcus sp.; assembly: GCA_902797825.1. Lineage (GTDB taxonomy): Bacteria > Bacillota > Clostridia > Oscillospirales > Acutalibacteraceae > Ruminococcoides. The sequence continues at coordinate 1,765 of CADBUN010000181.1, forward strand.
CGTGGCAATCTCAACCGATTATTAGTGACCAGTGGTCAGTGGTCAGTTGTAGGGACGTTCCTCAGCCGGAGACGGCACCCCTCTGTCATCCTACGGATGACACCTCCCCGGCGGGGAGACCTCATGGATCGTCCGCTCCGTTGAAACGCTTCCGATCTATCCTGCGCTTTCGATTCGTGCATTCGTATAACGCCTTACCCCTTGATGAATTCGCCGATCACCCGGATCGAGCGTTCGGCGGCGATACTGCGAAATTCCATGAAATCCATGTATTCGTGATTATTGTAGTCGTCCGAAATACTGCGCAGGATCGCGAAGGGTACGCCGTTGCGGTAGCACACGCAGCCGACCGCCGCGCCCTCCATCTCGCACGCGAGCGCGCCGAACATATCCGCGACACGCTGCCGGAGCTCACGCGAGACGATGAAGATATCGCCCGAGGCGATCCTTCCGCGGAACACGCTGATATCGGACAGACCTTGACACGCGGCATAGAGCCGATCCGCCGTTGCCTTGTCGGCAGGAATCTCGGCGCGGTTTTCGTCGTTAAACTGGATCACGCCGTGTTCAACGCCCATCTCGGTGCCGTCCATGTCGTGCTGGACACAGTCGTCGGAGATGACGATGTCGCCGATCCGGATATCGCCCGAGAGCGAGCCCGCGATACCGCTGTTGATGATCACGTCGGGATGATACAGGTCGATCATGATCTGGGTGCTCATCGCGGCGTTGACCTTGCCGATGCCGCATTCACAGCACACGACCTCTTTGCCGCCGACCGTTCCCTTGACATAGGTGATCTTGGCGACGGTTTTCTCTTCCTTTTGTTCCATCATGTTGACGATGCCCTCGACCTCGACCGCGAGAGCGCAGATAATTCCAAGCATTTTTTACCTCCGGTATGTAGTTGTGGTTAGTGGTCAGAAATGGGCGGGCTTTGCTGATAAAATCGGAGCGAAGCGACCTGCGACTCTGATCACTGATCACGAAACAATGATTATTGAATTTATACTAAGTAGCAATAAAAAGCTTTAAAAAGATATTAGCGGAGAATTTCGCAGAACAAGGCGGAGGGCGCAGGCAGGCTGGC
>CADBUN010000182.1 GCA_902797825.1 uncultured Ruminococcus sp.
ATACTGTCGTATGTCAAGGAGCTCAACAAAGCTATGCGGAATTTATCGCAATAGATGATAAAGGTTTTTATTAAGGATTAGTATCAGATACATCAAACGGCATGAATGATCGGGGGAATCCCACAAGGGAAAACCGACGTTCCTGCCAAGCGGACGATCCATGATCGTCCCTACAACACTACCCCAAAACCCGGAAGGAATTGATCATGAGTCATTCATCATCGAAACGTTCACAGCTGACCAAAAGAATACTGGCAGGCGTTGTTATCGCGCTGGTGCTGATCTATATCGTGTTCCTGTTCATCACCACCAACTTCCTCGGCAGCAACAACATCGTCACCGAGACCGCCCTGCACGCGAAGGCGGACGAGATCATCGAATCGCGCTGTCTGATCGTGCGCGACGAGGTGTATCTGGACGCTAAGAGCGACGGCGTGCTGGTCTTTGACGTTGATGACGGCGGCAAGGTCACCGCCGACGGCGTGATCGCGACCGCCTATGCGAGTCAGGATGACGTCGCCGCCATCCAGCAGAAGGAAGACCTGAATACGCAGATCGCCTATCTGGAATCTCTCAGCCAGGTGAATTCTGCCGCCAATCTCGGCATAGATACCATCAACGGTCAGATCAACGACCGCCTCGAGTCGGTGCTCCGCTCCGTGAATCACCACGATTTCGACAACATCTCCGTGGCGGAGGAGAACCTGCTGACCGCGATCCTGCGCAAGCAGATTCTCACCGGCGAGCAGGGCAACCTCGAGCAGAAGATCAACGACCTCAAGGCGAAGCGCGACGCCATCACCGCCGGTAACCCGATCGGCACCGTCAAGTCGGATTCCGCCGGCTACTTTGTCTCGAAGATCGACGGCTATGAGAACGCCGTTGACGTGACTAAGCTCGACGAGATCACCGCATCCCAGATCGAAAACGCCGCCCCGGCGCAGGTCGATCCCGCCGCCTACACCGGCAAGATCATCCGCGGCGTCAACTGGTATCTGCTCTGTCCCGTAACGGCGGACGAGGCTACCCGGCTGAGCCATACCGACGCCGACGTCAAGATTCGACTGCCCTCCGCGATCGACGGCGATATCCCTGCCAAGATCCTGTTTGTCAACAACTATACCGAGGGCGAGCAGCCGGTAGCCGTGCTGCAGTGTAATTATATGAACGACGCGATCTCCAAGCTCCGCCGTGAGAACGTCGAGATCATCGTTAACGAGTACGAAGGACTCAAGGTGAGCAAGTCGGCGCTGCATGATGACGACATCACCTATACCGTCACCGACGATAACGACAACGAAACCCAAAAGACCGCGCGCGTACAGGGCGTTTATGTCGAATACGGCGCCGAGCTGGTGTTCAAGCAGGTCGCGATCGTCTATGCCGCCGAGGATTATATTATTTGCAACGAAGAGCCGGATCCCGGTACCCTGCTCAACGGTACCACCGTCTCGCTCTATGATAAGGTCGTAATTGAAGGAGGCGATTTGTTCAATGGCAAGATCATTGGATGACGTAACATACAACTATCAGCATATTTGTGAGAACATCGCGCGCGCGGCACAGTCGGTCGGCAAGACCGCCGGGGACATTACCTTCCTCGCCGCGACCAAGACCGTAGACGCGCCCGTGATTAATCACGCGATCTCCCTGGGGCTGCGCTATATCGGCGAGAACCGGGTACAGGAGCTGCTCGGTAAATACGACGCGTATGACCTCGAGCACGCGTCCCTGCAGTTCATCGGTCATTTACAGACCAACAAGGTGCGCCAGATCGTCGGCAAGGTCGATCTGATCCAGAGCGTCGATTCCGTCAAGCTCGCGCGTGAGATCGCGCGCTGCTCCGAGAAGCTGGGGCTTTGCACCGATATCCTGCTCGAGGTCAACATCGGGCGCGAGGCGAACAAGTCCGGCGTGATGCCCGAGGCGCTCGGCGAGCTGCTCGATCAGGTGAGAGAAATCCCCTCGATCAGGGTGCGCGGATTGATGGCAATCCCCCCGATTTGTGAAAATGCACAAGAAAATCGTAAATTTTTCGATAATATGCATGATATCTTTCTTGACATCGGCAGCAAAAATATAGATAATATATCTATGGATATACTGAGCATGGGTATGTCTGACGATTATGAAGAAGCGATCCGCTGCGGCGCCACGATGGTGCGCGTCGGCTCGGCGCTGTTTGGGGCACGATATTATCCGACCTGACCGAATCTCAGACGTATACGCGGCGCGGCGCTGTTCGCCGTGCTCCGCACGACCTCGTTAAAAAACAGAAACAGAAACACGGAGGAAACCGAAATGGCAGGCTTTGTTGATAAATTCAAGCGCATGTGGGATGCGCCAGACGACGAATACGAATATAACGAATATGATGATTATCAGGCGCCGGAGGAGCCGGCAGGCGAGGAAGAGCCTTCCCGTCCGCGCCGCTCGTCCTCTTCGCGCTATGACGATTTTGAGGAGCTCGGCTCCCGTGAAACCACTCGCCGCAACAAGGTCGTGAATATCAGCGCGACCGCGAAGCTCTCGGTAGCGCTCTTCAAGCCCGAGCGCTTCGGCGAAGAGACGCGCAACATCGCCGACGAGCTGATCAAGACGCATACCGTCGTCCTCAACCTCGAGAACACCAACAAGGATATGGCGCGCCGCATTATCGACTTTTTGTCCGGCGTGGCGTACGCCAACCGCGGCAAGATCAAGAAGGTCGCTACCTCGACCTTCATCATCATTCCGAACAACGTTGACCTCACCGGCGACGACCTGCTCGACGAGCTCGAGCACAGCGGCGTCTACTTCTAAGCCGCCCGGTGGTCAGCGCGGAAGACAAACTCCTGCTCGATAAGGCGTATGACGCGATCCGCCTTTCTGAGCGCAGGAATATCCCCCGGTTCACGGGCTTTCTGAATGAGCATGAGAGCCTCTATCTGCGGCAGCACCTGCCCAAGTCGGCGGATATCCTGTTTTACGGAGGCTACGACGACGCCGTGCGCCTGATGCTGGGCGCGGGAGCCGAGAAAGAGAGCTTCCCGATCACGGCGCTGGAATTCACCTATAAGCCGGAATATGACCTGCGGCACCGCGATTTTTTAGGCGCGCTGACGGCGCTGGGTATCCGGCGCGATACGATCGGCGATATCCTGACGGGAGAAGGCCGCGCGGTGGTGTTTGTCTGTGACGAGATCGCCCCCTTCCTGACGGCTCAGGTCGATCGGATCGGGCGCGTCGGGGTGAAGCTCGGCTACGCGGATACAACCTGTCTGCCGGAGCCGGAGGATACGGAAGAGCTGCTGCTCACGCTCAGCTCGCTCAGGCTGGACGCGTTTGTCGCGGCGGTGACGCATCTGTCGCGCGAGAAGGCGGCCGGGCTGATCAAAAGCGAAAGGGTGACGGTTGATCACGTCACCGTGACCGAGGTCTCCGGTCAGCTCAGAGAGGGGACAACGGTCACCATAAGGAAATACGGTAAATATGTTCTGACGGCGCTACGCGGCACCTCGCGCAAGGGGAAGCTGAAAACAGCGGTCAGACACTTTCAATAGCACACACCGGATTGTCGTGAGGGGTGGCGGCTGTTGCCGCTGACGCGATAATCTTATACTAAGTATGACTGGATAGGAGTGTTTTTCTATGTTAACAATTGACGAGATCAGAGATATCAGCTTTCGCCGCGCCGGCAAGAACGGCTACAACGCTGCCGATGTAGACGAGTTCATCGACGAGGTCACCGAAACCGTCGAGCAGCTGATCGCCGAAAAGAACGATTGCGTCCGCAAGATGGATATCTTAGCCGGCAAGATCGAACAGTACCGCGAGGACGAGGAGACCGTCCGCAACGCGCTGATCACCTCCCAGAAGCTCAACGACGCTACCCTTCGTGAGGCGCAGAATAAGGCGGATTATCTCATCAAATCCGCCGAGAAGAAGAGCCGCGCGATCCTGACCGAGGCGGAGATGGCGACCGAGCGCGAGAAGGACAAGTTCGAAGCCCTGCACGCCGATACCGCCAAGCTCAGATCGGAGATCATCGCGCTGTATAAGAGACACCTCGCCATGGTGGAGGAAATGCCCAAGGAAGAGGACGTCAGGAAGAAGCGCGCCGAGCTCGATCAGAAATACCCCTTCGAGCCGGTCGAGGATATGATCAAGACCGCCGAGCCCGCCGACGAGCCCGCCGAGCCCGCCGTCGAGAATACCGTCGAGATTCCCGCCCAGGATGAGGACGTCAAGATTCGTCCCGAGTTAAAGCGCGAGAGACACGACAAGTTCGATAAGCTCAAATTCGGCGATAACTACGACGTAGAATAATACAATTAGTTTCGTAAACAGCAGATTAAACAAGCCCTAATACTAAGTAGCAATAAAAAACTTTAAAAAGATATTAGCGGAGAATTTCGCAGAACAAGGCGGAGGGCGCAGGCAGGCTGGCGCC
>CADBUN010000183.1 GCA_902797825.1 uncultured Ruminococcus sp.
ATACTGTCGTATGTCAAGGAGCTCAACAAAGCTATGCGGAATTTATCGCAATAGATGATAAAGGTTTTTATTAAGGATTAGTATAAAATTCAGTCTGCTATCATGATACCAGATCGGCACGCGTTTGTAAATGACGCTTTACCGAAAGCGCGAACTTTCTGTTGCGGCGCCGGATGATCTGTGGTACAATGCGGATATACCGAAAGATGAAACCGGAGGGGTGACGGATGAAAATCGTATTAACCGACGCACAGACGGTGGTAGATGAGCTTGTTACGGCAGACTGTCTGAGCGAATTCGGCGAGGTCGTGTCCCACGGTCTGCTCGCCTATGACGAGGTCGCCGAGGCGCTTGCCGACGCGGATATCGCGGTGGTCAATAAAACCCTGCTCAACAGCTATACACTCCGATTTGCAACAAAGCTGAAATACATCGGACTGTTCGCGACAGGGTATAACAATATCGACGTCGCATACTGCCGCGCGCATGGGATCACGGTCTGCAACGCCGGCGCGTATTCCACCAACGCGGTCGCCCAGCAGACCTTCGCCCTGATTCTCGCGCATTACAATAAGGTCGCCGCGTATCACCGCTTCGTGCAGGATGACCGTTGGAAGCGCAGCCCCACCTTCTCGCCCTTTGTCTATCCGCTCCATGAGCTTTCCGGCAAAACGCTGGGCATCGTCGGCTTGGGCGCGATCGGCCGCGAGGTCGCCGCGATCGCGAACGCCTTCCATATGCGCGTGATCGCGTATAACCGCAGCCGCCGGGACGTTGCCAACGTAGAACAGGTGTCCTTCGAACGCTTGCTTCACGAGAGCGATATCGTCAGCGTGCACTGTCCGCTGAATCCCGATTCCGAGAACCTGTTTAATCGGGAAACCTTTCACCAAATGAAGCCCGGCGCGCTGTTCGTCAATACCGCGCGCGGCGGCGTTGTGGTTGAGCAGGATCTGTATGACGCCCTGGAAAGTGGTCATCTCGGCGGCGCGTGTATCGACGTGCTGCGTGTGGAGCCGATGGAGGAGCGCTGTATCCTGACGCAGGCGAAGAACTGCATCATCACGCCGCACGTGGCGTGGGCGCCGCTGGAAACCAGACAGCGCCTGATGGGGATCGTCGCCGATAACATCCGTCATTATTTGAACGGCACACCGATCAATGTGGTGAGCTGAAACGAAATAAAGGAGAAGCATATATGATCAGAAGGGCTGAAATCAAGGATATCGACCGCCTGAACGACCTGCTGTATCAGGTGCAGGCGCTGCACGCGGACGGCAGACCGGATATTTTTAAGCACGGCGCCAAAAAATATACCTCCGAGGAGTTGACCGCGATCATCAAAAATGATGAGACGCCGATCTTCGTCTGTGAGGAGGAGGGGATCGTCATGGGCTATGCGTTTTGTATCTATCAGTATACGCCCGATTCTCCCGGACTGCATGAGCGGCGCGTGCTGTATATCGACGATTTGTGTGTGGACGAGCCATACCGCCGCCGCCATATCGGCAGACAGCTGTTCGACTATGTGTTGGATACCGCGCGCGCGACCGGCTGTCAAAGCGTGACGCTGAACGTCTGGCGCGTCAATCCTGCGGCGGAGGCGTTTTACCGCAAGCTCGGGATGCAGCCGCTGAAAACCACGATGGAAACCCAACTGTAATTCAAGATGTCATTGTGCATCCCTTCAACCGGAAGAGGATGAAGGGCGATACGAGGTCAAGGCATATCGACCGCATATAACTACCGAGTCAGCCGATGAGGACAATGCAGCATCTCAACCGATGATGGATACGATGAAAAACAGCTTTACCTTAATTTATGATGTAGTCAAACAAATTCCCTGCGGCAAGGTCGCGACCTACGGACAGATCGCGATGCTCGCCGGTAATCCGCGCTGGAGCCGCGTGGTAGGCTATGCCCTGCACGTTAACCCCGAGCCGGGGATCATCCCCTGCCACAGGGTGGTCAACCGCTTCGGCGAGCCTTCCTCCGCCTTCGCCTTCGGCGGCGTGAACGAACAGATCGCGCTGCTCGAGAACGAGGGCGTCCGCTTCACCGACGGCAGGGTGGACTTATCCCGGTATCTGTGGGATGGGAAAGAAACATCCCGTGTTTTTTATGACAATCTATATTGACGATATCGTGTCATTTTGTTATAATCTATCCATCGAATACGACATATAGTATCAATTATCATTGGGAGGTAACTTATGA
>CADBUN010000184.1 GCA_902797825.1 uncultured Ruminococcus sp.
CTGCCTGCGCCCTCCGCCTTGTTCTGCGAAATTCTCCGCTAATATCTTTTTAAAGCTTTTTATTGCTACTTAGTATAAGAGGATCACACCGTCAGCATCATACGAATCTGCGATATCCAGTCAAGGCTTGAAGTTGATTTTAAATTATTTTAAAAATTTTGAAAAAATATGAAAATTGTCGGATATTTGTCATAATCTTGTCATAGTCGGTCTGTTATACTATAGCCACAGTCAAAGAGAAAAGCCGAGGCTCGAAGCCATCGGACAATCAAAACAATCCAAATAATATGACTGACATAGGAGGTAACATCATGACTAACAACAACAGATTCAACAACGAGAACAACAGACACATCCGCAGAAGCTCCGACAGAGCCAGAGCCATCACCAAGGCGAAGGCAAAGAAGCAGAACATCATCCTCACATCCACAGCGATCGCGCTGGTCGCGCTGGTAGCCGCCGGCTTCATCGTATTCGGCGCCGTCGCTCCCAAGACCAAGACGGCAGATGCGCCCGGTACCTCCGTCAGCATGAACAAGGACGCGAACAAGGCGGCTCAGGTCACGAAAAAGACAGATTCTCAGACCGCGACTCAGGCAGCTCAGGCGAAAGCGCCGACCACCGTACAGGTCGTCTCGGGCGATGATACACAGAACAGCACCCAGGCTCAGACCGATAACACCCCGAGCAACACCCAAGCACAGACCGATAGCACACAGGACACCACACAGGCACAGCCCACAGAAAAAAGCAGCGACACCACCAAGAACGCTCAGGAAAAGAAGAGCGAGGACAAGATCGAGACCGTAAACGGCGAGCGCATCTACATCGACACCAAGCGTCAGGCGCCCGACAAGACCGGTACCCCGGCTCACTACTACGCCAACGGCAAAACCTCATACGGCTTTGACTGGACCTATGACGCAGATAACAGCAACTTCACCATCAGATGTGACTACAACTTCAACCAGCAGCAGTATGACTTCCAGTTCTACGGCACCGCTCCCGGCACCTCTCACATCACCGTCTACTACAATACCGACGACAACACCAAGGTGCCCGTCAGCCTCACCCTGACGGTTGACGACAACCTCAACGCCAGCATCGGATAATCGCGTATACTGTTTAGCGGCAGGACATCGCTCCTGCCGTTTCTCCTTGTCAACCGCCCGGCATTAGGCTATAATAAAACAAAGAGGTGATACGATGCAGACTTCGGTTTATCGGCTCGCCGTCCTGTCGGATATCCATATTGATCTCGAGAACGGCGGCAAAAACACCTATTTCATCCACGCCGAGCGCAACCTCCGCCGCGCGCTGGAGGTGATCCGCGCGTACGACTGTTCCCTCCTCATCAGCGCCGGGGATCAGGTGACGAACGCCACGGGCGCTGAGGAAGAATGGCGCCGTTACCGTCAAATCCTCACAGAATCCGGCTATACGGGACAGGTGCTGGAGGCGATGGGCAACCATGAAAGCCGCTATGCGCAGTACGGCGGCTGTACCATCGAGGACTGCCGCAGGGAATTTGTCCGCTTCACCCGGCTGGCGGAAAAACCGGTGCTGCGTCCGAAGGGCGCCGGGGACGGGACAGCATACTACGCCTATCTTGACGATCATTTCGGCGACGCCTTCCTCTTCCTTGCGCTCGAAAACGGCTGCAACACCAACCAAATCGACAATTTCTCAGACGAACAGATGGACTGGGCGGAGGAGCTGCTCGCGCGATACACCCGTGAGGGACGGCGTATCTTTTTGATCCAGCACGCGCCGCTCTACGGCGACGGCGTCGGCGACAACAGAGGGGAGCCTGCCTACGAGGGGAGCATCCGCCTGAGCGACGCCAAGGGCAGGGTTTTCAAGAACAACCGCCGCTTCCATCGGCTGACAAGGCAGTATCCCGAGATGATCCGGCTGTCGGGACATACGCACGTTGACCTGCGGGACAAGGTCAATTACCGCCGCGACGGGTGCCACAGGCTGCACATCCCTTCGCTGGCAGGCAGCACCCGGCTGACGAAAAGGGACGGCAAGCCCACGCTTGACCGCACCTTTTACGGCGACGCCGCACAGGGATATCTTGCGGAGGTGGAGGAGGCGCGCGTAATCTTCAGGGGAATCGACTTCTTGCACCGCCGCTTCTACCCTGAATTCACCTACACCATCGAACGCAAGCAGAATCACTTATACTAATTTCAAATGAAACAACAGCATCACCGCCCTGCCTGAATCAGACAGAGCGGTGATGCTGTTCATATGGAGATGAAAGCGGGTTTCCGCTTGATGGGGATCGTATTATCGGGTAAATCCGCCGCCGGGGCCTCCCATGCCGCCCATGTTGCCGCCGGGATTACCGCCCATGTTACCGCCCATACCGCCGGGGCCGCCCATGCCGCCGCCCATCATCTGGTTGGTCAGCTCGGTTACCTGAGAGCCGTTGACGGTTACGGTGCCGCCGTTGAGCTTGCCTTCGCCGTCATAGTCGAAGGGAGAGTTCGCGGTGATGTTGACGGTACCGCCGTTGATATAGAGGTTGCCGTTGGAATCGAGCGCGTCGGTATCGCCCTGTCCCATATCGACATTCACCTCGCCGCCGTTGATCTCGATGCTGACGGAATAAGATTTTGACTTGTTCGAGGCGTTGATGCCATCGTCGCTTGCGGTAATGTTGGCGGTGCCGCCGTTGATCTGTACCATGGTCGCCTCGATGCCCTCGGACGAATTCGCGGTGATCGTGCCGCCGTCGATCTGTACGACGGTCGTGCCCTGGATACCGTCGCTGGCGGTCGTCAAGTTGAAGGTGCCGCCGCAGATATAGATATAACCGGTGGTGTTATCCTCGTCGTTTTCGGCGTGGAGCGCGTCCTTATTGGATTTGACGGTGATGGTACCGTCCGCTACGGCGATGCTCTCGTTCGCCTCCAGCGCGTCGGAGGTGCAGGTGATCTCGATCGTACCGCCGGTAATTTTCAGATCATCCTTACAGGATACGCCGTTATCGGTGCTGTTGATGGTGAGGGTGCCCAGACCGTTGAGTACCAGATCATCCTTTGAGAAGATAACGGCGTCGGTGTTGGTATCGCCGTCTGCGGTGAAGCTGCCGGTCACGGAAAGGCTGTTTGTGGTATCCTTCGCGGTGGTAACGAACACCTTATCGGCGTTCTTGACATAAATCACGGGGGCGGAGGTGTTGGTAACGGTCACGCCGTTGAGCACCAGCTGAACCTTATCATTATCGCCGGCTTCTACGGTAACGGTCGCGTTCTCGGCGGAGCCGGAGATTACATAGACGCCTGCTTTGGTGATCGAGATCGTGTTATTGCTGCTCAAATCGTATTCGACCGCTTCGGAGAGATCGGCGTTCTGCTGCAGATCGCGTTCGGTAAAGAGCGAGGAGGCGTCGATCGCGCCGTTCGAGGTCACATTCGCGGCAGTCGTCACGATATCCTGCGTCTGTTTCTTGGTATCGCCGGACTTTGCTTCGGTCGCCGTTGTCTGAGTGGCGGATGCCTGCGTGGAGGCGACGGCTTGTGTTTCGGTCGCCGCTTCGGTGGAAGAGGTGTTGCCGGTCGTCTGACAGGCTGCTAAGGATACGGTCAGTATCAGAGCGGAAAAAATGATCGCAAAGGTTCTTTTCATAATGGTTCCTCCTTTTGGGGCTTCCTTGCGGAAGAGGATGTTTTTTGATGACAGCTATATCTTAGCCTGTCAATATGAAGCCTGTATGATTATCATGTGAAAAGTATGTGAAAAAACAGATGACAAACACCGCGAAATCAGGTATACTTTATTCAGAAGCACTCACAACACATGATTAGACAGCGAAAGCAGGAGGCAGCTATGAAATTCAGCCTGTTATATCCCGAGAACACCGAAAAAGACTTCAAAACCCTCAATAATGAAGCGATCAACGATCTGTCGCTGGAATTCATCCTGGACGCGCTGACCGAGGTACGGGCGGAGCGTCCGCACCTGATGGGGATGCTGACCAGGGTGCCGATGAACCCTGAGATCATCCGCTACCGCCATGATGTATTCGAGGACTTTCTGCGGTTTCCGCATCTGAGGGAGAGGATGTCGGAGCTGGTGATGAAGCTGAACGACCTGCGCGATCTCGAACGCTTCCAGATGGACAGCGACGCCTCTGCCCTATGGTCGCTGATCAACCGCCTGCGCGAGATCGACGATTACATGACGTGTATCAACATGATCCGCGAAGCCCTCTCGGCGCTGGATATCCGCTCCGAGGGACTGTGCTCCCTGCGCGAGATCGTCACGAACATCGCCAGGGAGAGCGGCTTCGACGCCCTCAAGGCGGATATCGACGAGCTGATGGCGCAGGCACAGCAGCTCAAGAGCGTAACCATCGGCGTCAACCTCGACCGATTCCTGCGCCCGGAGTTCGCCGCCATCGTCTCGCTGAATGATACCAAATTCTCGGATTCGGGGCTGATGAGCCGCTTCAAGAGCTTCACCGACAGCCGGGACGACCTGCACCACGGCGCCAATCTCGGCGAAGGGCGCCGCTTCCACCCTGCCAATCCCTATCACCCCCACCGCGGCGACGGCAAGGCAAACGTGATGATCCGGGCGGCTGAAGCACAGGCGAATATCGAGACGAGCAACATTACGGGCAAGGATCCGCTGTCGGACGCGATGCGCAAGCAGGTCACCGATATCATGCGCAAGACCGTCTCCAACATCAAAGCGACGATCAAAAAATATGTCAACGTCAACGGCTACTCGCTGACAAGCCTCCTGCCCGAGATCATCTTCTATCACCGCTGGGCGGAGCTGACCGAAAAGCTGACGGCGCTGGGGCTGCCGATGTGCAAGCCGAGGATTCTGCCGCCCGAAGAGCGCGCCTGTACCTTCAAGGACGTCTATAACCTTAAGCTGGCGATCAACAAGCTCGGCGGCGAAGAGATCAACATCATCACCAACGACTTTGATTTCAGCGATGAACGCCGCATCTACATCCTGACAGGTCCCAACCGCGGCGGTAAAACGATCTTCACCCAGGCGATCGGGCTGGCGATGCTGATGGCGCAGTGGGGCGTGTATATCCCGGCGAGCGACGCGTCGATCAGCCCGTGCGACAATATCTATACCCACTTCCCTGCCGACGAGAATGATACCGTTGACCTGGGCAGGCTGGGCGAAGAGAGCCAGCGGCTGTCGGGTATCTTTGAGGTCGCCACACGCTACAGCCTGCTGCTGCTCAACGAAAGTCTCGCGACCACCAGCGTGGCGGAGGGCGTGTTCATCGCCAAGGACGTCGTCAAAGCCATGCGCTATCTCGGCACGCGCGCGATCTTCAATACCCATATGCACGACCTCGCCACCTCGGTCCGGGAGATCAACCGCGCCGTAGAGGGCGACAGCCTCGCCGAAAGCCTGATTACCGGCGTGCATGACGGCGAACGCAGCTTCAAGGTCAGTATCGCGCCGCCGCAGGGCGTCAGCTACGCCGCCGATATCGCTAAGAAATACGGCGTGACCTTTGACCAGATCAAAGAGAGCATCGACAGCAAACATCCCGCCTAATACTAAACTGACAACGCAGTTATGCGGAATTCTCCGCAATAGATATTAAAGTGTTTTATTGCTACTTAGTATAACATAAAAGAGGTAACGTCTTTCGGCGTTACCTCTTGATTCTTTTATACTAATAATCTATCTTCCCCTGATTGCTCGCTAAGCGCGAATTGTTATAGCGGCGGTCATGGGTGACCTCCTTGATGAGCGTCACGCACGGTGGCATCGGGATCGGCGTATCCTCACTCTCGACCTCCGCCTCCAGCGTCGCCCGGTCATCCCAAAAGCGATAGACGTCCAGCTCGTAGGTGAGTCCTTCATAGAGGAAGCTGTGGCGATCCTTCTCGATGGTGATCGTATCGGGATCCTTGCGGCGGAGCAGCTCGCAATACTCCTCGGGGGTGATCTCGCGCTCGAATTCCCGGCGCGTCAGATCGGATATCTTCACCTTGTAGGTGTAGACATAGCGCACTGCGTCCGCTTCGGTGATCCTCCGAATCCTGCCGCCGATGAAATCCTCCCCGGCGGTCAAATAGCTCTGTTCGATGTGTACGACGCGGTAGCCGGGCATCCTCCGCACCGCTGCGAGCTCGGGATAACGGATCAAAAACTTGCGCTCGATCTCGAAGGGCGCTTTTTCTATATCAAATGCTTCCATCCTATTTTACCTCTATCATGACCAACTCGCGCGGATTGAACAGCCGCGGAAAGAATACCGTATTCGCACAGCCGGCAGACACGATCAGCCTGCCGTCAAAGAACCTGCCGTGGGCATATTTCCCGAAGATGCCCTGTCCGGGGACGAAGAAGCCCTTCCCCTTCTTCCCGATCCTGACCTGTCCGCCGTGGGTATGACCGGACAGCACCAGATCGACGCCGCTGTCGGTTAACAGCTCGGCATACATCTCCGGGCGGTGACACATCAGGATCTTGTAGCCGCTCTTGGAGAGAAAGGTCGGCAGCCATGCTTCATAATTCCAGCAGGACATCCCCCCGAGCAGGAAATGAAAATTCCCGATCGTTAAGGCGATATCGGCGTTTTCCAGCAGGGTGATGCCGTTGGCGCGTAAAAAGCGATAATCCTTCTCGAGCAGCTTTTCCTCATGATTGCCGAGGCTCATATAGACCGGCGCGAGCTTCTTCGCTTCACGCAGGAACCGCAGGGCGTTGATATAATGCGCCCTGTGGCGGTCGGGCGTAATCATCGTCAACAGAAAGTTCGAATAATGAATGGTGTTGATGATCAGCTTCTTCACCGGCCGATGTTCAAAATCATACTGAGGCTTGTTATCATAGCGCTCGAAGGTATCGCCCGTGATCAGGATCAGCTCGGGCTTGTTGCGGCGAAGCAGGGCGAGAATATCGTCACAGTTGCGCTCGTGCAGATCGGATATATGCGCGATCTTCACCGGCTTGCTGAGTTTGAGCGATGTTTCGACCGTATAGCGCGTCACGATCGGTTTGCTCATGACGATCCCTCCTTCGTATGGTATATCATCAGCCGTCACACTTACCGTTATTATACCTTATGCCGCGTAAGATTGCAATATGAAAAGGGCTCTCTGCCGAACAATGCCATTCCGTTAACGGAATGAGAATGCTCTTACGAAAGCCCCCTAATAGTATTAAGTTTGCCAGATAATCAGCAGATCGCCGTCTTTGACGGAAATCGTCGCCTCTTTGCCGATGAATTCATTGCTGACGCCGATATGGTCGGTACAGGCGATCTTGCCGTCGTCCAGCTCATAGCCCAGTCCGCGGATTGTCACGCCGCGCGCCGTACCGCCCAGGGCAAATACCGAGAGCCTGCCCCGATCACGCGCCGCAAAGGTCTTTTCCCCATGTCGGATTACCGTAAAGCAGCATTCCTCTCCGATGAATACCGCGCTGCCGCCGCGGACGACGATATCGTAAGCGATCGCGAAATTGGCGATGGTATGATCGAGCATACCGCCGACGCCGCCGTAAACGACGAAGTCACGGTATCCGCGCGAAAAGCCGGCCTCTACCGCATAGCCGACGTCGGTCTGATCCTTGCGAACCGGCAGAACAATCAGATCGTCGGTAGCAGGCGCTTTACCGCGCGAGTCAAAATCGCCTACGGTCAAATCGGGCTGAAGCCCAAGCGAGACCACGGTGTCATAGCCTTTATCGGCGGCGATCACCATATCCCCCGGCGAGGGTTTTTCGGGAAGCGCCGTCACCGGCAGGGCGCCGAAGATAAAGCATCTCTTCATCAAAGGCGCCTCCCGTCATTTGACGCATGGTCGCGTGGCGTCTCCCGGATTTTGGAGACGATCTGACGCTTATAGTCCAAAAACTCCTGTGACAGGTTAAAGTCAGCCGGGCGCGGCTTAGGCACATCAATCACGATCTCGTCGGTGATCACGCCCGGTCGCTGACCGAGCAGATAGATACGGTCGGACAGCAGGATCGCCTCGTCCACATCATGCGTGATAAAAACCGTTGACAGCCGGATGGTGTCCATCACCTCGAGATACCAGCGGTGCATCTCGCTCTTGGTCAGGGTATCGAGCGCGCTGAACGGCTCGTCCAACAGCGCGACGTCCGAGGAGAACAGATACGTCCTCAACAAAGCCGCACGCTGGCGCATACCGCCCGACAGCTCGGCAGGATACTTCTTCTGTGTTCCCTCGATCCCGAACTGGGCAAAGTACTGTCCGGCGGTTCGGCGCGCTTCCTTCTTCCCGACGCCGCGAATCATCAGCGGCAGCGCGACGTTATCCTCTACCGTGCGATACGGCAGGAGCATATCCTTTTGAAGCATATAGCTGATCTTGCCGGATTGTCCCGTGATATCCTCGCCGTTTAACAGCACCTGTCCCTGCTGGGGACGGTACAGCCCGGCGATCACGTTGAACAGCGTCGTCTTACCGGCGCCGCTCACCCCCAAAAGGCTGACCAGCTCACCGTCGTTGAGGATGATGTTGATATCCTTCAGGATGGTCTTGACGTCCTGATAAGCGAACGTCACATTCTTTACCTCGAGCTTTGGCATCACTCGGGCAGATAATCGTTGGTGAAGCCGGTGTTCTCGGGAATCTTCACCTCGAACAGCTCATGATCGTTGATCCAGTTGTAGAACGCGTTCCAGCGCGCGGGATCCATATAGCCCCAGCGCTTGACATCCGACATATATTCCTTGGACAGATACGTCTGGCTGGCAATGACCAAATCCTTATCCAGCTCCGGCGCGTTTTTGAGCAGAATCTGAGCCGCAGCCGCCGGATCGCTGATCGCGTCCTCATAGCCCTTTTTCAGCGCGGCAAGGAACGCCTTCGCCGTATCGGGATTCTCCTTCATCCAGTCGGCGTTGCCGATGACGACAGGGGTATAATAATCAAATACGGGATCAATATCCTTGAACGCGAAGTAGTCGGTCTTGAGACCGGCAACCTCGGTCGCGATTCCTGCCCAGCCATAGAAAACCCAGATCGCGTCTACGGTCTTGGACTGGAGGGCGGAAACCTCGTCGGTCACGGTGGAGGGGATCAGCTCAACCTTGCTGAAATCGCCGCCGTCCGCCTCGACGACCTGCTTAAGGGTAGCCTTTTCGATCGGCAGATCCCAGGTCGCGTACTTCTTGCCCTCCATCCCCTTGGGGGTATCCATGCCGTTGCCCTTGAGGGAGATGATGCCCGAGGTGTTGTGCTGTACCAGCGCCGCGACCGCCTCGATCGGCATCTTGTTGCTGCCTGCTACCGCCGGCAGCATACTGTCCTGGAAGGAGACGCCGAACTGCGCCTTGTTGGTACCTACCAGCGCCTCGGCGCCGTCCTCGGGCGGCTGGATGATCTCGACCTCGAGACCGGCGTCGCTGAAATAACCCTTTTCCTGCGCGACATACAGCCCGGTGTGGTTGGTGTTCGGCGTCCAGTCAAGGACAAAGGTGATCTTTGTCTTTTTCTCGTTGTTTTCGGTGCTCTTATTCTCCGTCTTCTGTGCGCCGCAGCCGGCAAGCAGCGAGACGATCATGAAGGCGGCAAGGGTAAATGCTAAGATTCTTTTCATTTTATTATCTCCTTTTTTGATTAACTTTCTCCCACGGGGTACAGACGCGCTGCAGCACCGTCGTCAGCCAGATCAGAAGCAGGCTGATCACGGAGATCAGGATGATGACCGCGAACATTTTATCCGAGGCATACGACTTTCTGACGCGCGTCATATAACAGCCCAGCCCTACGGTGCCGCCGATCCACTCGGAGACAACCGCGCTGACAACCGCGTAGGATACCGATATCTTCAGGCTGGAGAAGAAATGCCCCAGCGAATTCGGCAGCTTGACATAGCGGAAGGTTTGCAGGCGGCTCGCGCCCATCGAGCGCATCAGGTTCAGGGTATCGGCGTCTACGGAGGAAAATCCCTCCAACAGGCTGACGGCAATCGGGAAGAATACCACCAGCACGATCAGGATGATCTTCGGCAGCATCTGATAGCCCAGCCAAATCACCAGCAGCGGCGCGATGGCGATCGTCGGGATCGTCTGGCTGACAACCACCAGCGGATACACCATCTTCCGCACGATCTCAAAGCGGTCCATGACGACCGCCGTCAAAAAGCCGATCAATATCCCCAGGAACAGCCCGATAAAGGTCTCTGACAGCGTAACGCGCGCGTGGTCGAGCAGCAAAAGCCAATCCTGCTTCAACGCCGCCGCCACATCCAGTGGCGAGGGCAGGATATACTTCGGCACCTGACCGAGCGAGCAGATAAGCTGCCACAGGATCAGCAGAAGCAGCAGCGCGATCGCCGGATAGGCGACCTTACTGATGGTGCTTCGTAACTTTTCGCTCAATGGTCAGTACATCCCCCTCCGGTCGGTAATCGACCTTGATATAAGCCAAAACCGACGGTGCGCCTGCGCGAATGGCGATATGCTGACATTCCTTGACGATGTCCATCAGCTCGTCATAATCGCCCTCGATCGCCGTCTCAAAGGGACCGACATAACATTTCAGCCCGGTGCTTTTGATATAGGCGATGACCTCATCGACGATGCGGATCAGCTCCTCATCATTTTTTGCCTCGGGCAGGGTTTGGATCGCTACACTTGCGTTCATGATGATACCTCCGTTATCATAGTTTAATATAGAGTTGTATTGTCTAACAAATTGAAAAGCGCCATGCAGTCGCACGGCGCTCAAGAATCCTGTCTGCAAAGCTCCCTACGACGGCATTATCCGTATCAGGTAAAAGAGTCAGGGAAACATCTATCCCAATCTCAGCCGGTTTTCGCGCCGGCACCCCTGTTGATTTTTCGTTTCTATTGTATACCTGCCGATTAAGTTTGTCAAGTCGGAACTGCGGTTTTGATTGAAATTTTGTGTAGAACGTATTATAATGAATCACAAATAAGAGAGGAGAATATCTATGCCGGATATCGTCGTACACGCGCATATGGGCGCGGAGGTTTATGAAAAGCTGGGGCTGACGGTCAACAGCGATATTTTCGCGTTCGGTCTGCTCGGTCCCGATCCCTATCTCTTTTACCGCTTCTTTATTCCGCCCTTTATCCATCGCGTCAACCGCTACTCGTCCGTGATGCACCGGGAGCATACGGGAGATTTTTTGACCGAGCTTGCCTTGCGCTCGCGCCACGATCCCGAGGTATTCGCTTATCTTGCCGGATTTCTGTGTCATTATGCGCTGGACTCCTCCGCGCATCCGTATATTAACCGCAAGGCGAAGAACGATATCGCCGTTCATATCGCGATCGAGCACAGGCTGGATCGGCTCGACGGAGGAGCGCTGCGGATACCGCCCTTTCTCCCCGACCGGTTGAAGCCCGCCGTCGGCGGCGCGATCACAAAAATCTACGGCTGGCAGGACGCGTGGGATCGTCTCAAAGACGGTCATCGCCACATGGCGCCGTTTTATCACATGATCACGCATGAGACCGATATCCTGAACCGAATCTTGTATCACAGCCATACCGGGGCGGCGCTGCTGACGTATCAGAGCACCGCCGTGGACGACCTCGATCTGCGCGGCTTTTATCCGCTGTATCATCGGGCGGTCGATCGGGGCGTCGTTTATATCAAAGCTGCTCAGGACTTCGTCAGCGGCAGCATAGATGAAGCGGCGCTGCGCCGCGTTATCGGCAGCCGCTCCTATATCGACGGCAAAGAAACCGCCCGTTAGCATAGCGGCGGCATCACCCCTCATTCACAGCTCAGCATCGAAAAATCTTATGGACTTTTTGCGCCAAATGGTGTATGATAAAAGACAGCGCGGTAAAACCGTATTAATCTGCATTTGAAAGGATTTTCCGATGATTTACAATAATATACTCGAGGCGATCGGCGAAACACCCCTGATTCGTCTGAACAAAATGGTCGATGAGGACAGCGCGGATATACTGGTCAAGTTCGAGGGGCTGAATGTCGGCGGCTCCATCAAAACCCGTACCGCCATGAACATGATCCGCTCTGCCGAAAAACACGGACTGCTGAACAAGGACAGCATCATCGTCGAACCCACCAGCGGCAACCAGGGGATCGGACTGGCGCTGGTCGGCGCGGTCAAAGGGTACCGCACGATCATCATCATGCCGGATTCCGTCAGCGAAGAACGCCGCAAGCTGATCCGCCATTACGGCGCCGAGGTGATCCTCAAGCACGACGCCGGCGACATCGGCGCGTGTATCGACGAATGCCTGCAAACAGCGCTGAAAATGCAGGAGGAGGACGACAGGGTATTCGTCCCCCAGCAGTTCTCCAATATCAATAACGTCAAAGCGCATAAGAAGTATACCGCTCTCGAAATCATGCAGCAGTGCGCCGAGCCGATCGACGGCTTCTGCTCCGGGATCGGTACCGGCGGCACCATCACCGGGATCGGAGAAGTGCTCAAGGCGCAGTATCCCGAGATCGAGATCTGGGCGGTCGAGCCGGAAAACGCCGCGATCTTAGCCGGCGGCACCGTCGGCACCCACCTTCAAATGGGGATCGGCGACGGACTGATTCCCGATATCCTCAACACCGAAATCTATGACGATATCTATGTTGTCACCGATGAAGAGGCGCTGAATACCGCGAAACGCCTCGCGCGCGAGGAAGGGCTGATGTGCGGTATCTCCAGCGGCACCAACGTCGCCGCCGCCTTGAAGCTGGCAAAAAAGCTCGGCAAGGGCAAGACGGTCGTCACCGTGCTGCCCGATACGGCGGAGCGCTATTTTTCCACCCCGCTGTTCGAAAACGAATGATCGGATACGGCGAGATCCCGGTCTTTCGTTCATAATTGTACACAATGCCAAAAATTAATTTTTACTTTTTCGTAATCTTTTACTTGCTTTTTTCAAAGAAATGTGATAATATATCAATTACGGCAGTAAGCCGTTGATTGATGCATCGGTAGCTCGCCTTTCAAACGACGACTACGGAGCACATACGCGCCGGTAGCTCGCCTTTAGAATGACGACTACGGAGCACATACGCGCTGGTAGTTCGCCTTTAGAATGACGACTATCATATGCACATACGCGCTGGTAGCTCAGCTGGATAGAGTGTTTGGCTACGAACCAAAAGGTCGGGGGTTCGAGTCCCTTCCAGCGCGCCATACCAAACAGGAGATATCCTTAACGGATATCTCCTGTTTGGCTTTTAACCCGTCAGCGCGCCGGAAGGGACTCGAAGGCGAGCGTGCGAAGATGTAAGCGTTAGCGCACATCGCACGCAAAAACGCCATAGAATGGCGTTTTTCGCTAA
>CADBUN010000185.1 GCA_902797825.1 uncultured Ruminococcus sp.
ATCATGCTGCCCAAGATGGACGGCTGGCAGGTATGCCGCGAGATCCGCAAGACCTCCGACTGTCCCATCATCATGCTGACCGCCAAGGGCGAGGTATTCGACAAAATCCTCGGTCTCGAGCTGGGCGCCGACGATTATGTCGTCAAGCCGTTTGAAGCCAAGGAGGTCGTCGCGCGTATCCGCGCGGTGCTGCGCCGCATGGGCGGCTCGGACGAAGAAGCCGTCAAGGAGGTTCGCTGGGACAAGCTGGTGATCAACCTGACCAACTATGAGCTGATCGTTGACGGCAAGCAGATTGATACGCCGCCCAAGGAACTGGAGCTGCTCTATCATCTCGCGTCCAATCCCAACAAGGTATTCACGCGCGACCAGCTGCTGGATCAGGTATGGGGCTTCGAATACTACGGAGACAGCCGTACCGTAGACGTCCACGTCAAGCGTATCAGAGAGAAAATAGACGGCGTTTCCGACAAATGGGAGCTCCGCACCGTATGGGGAGTAGGATACAAGTTTGAAACAAAAGGCTAATCAGGCGAAGCAGTCCTCTGCCGCCTACCAAGGCAAGGCGCCGCACTTTCGTCTGCGGCGTTCCCTTTTCCAAAAATATCTGATCTTCGGCATCGTGATCCTTTTGACGAGCTTTATCGCGCTGAGCGTGACCATGTTCATCTTCATCAACCGCTACTGGGAGGCGGAAAAACGCACCTCTCTCGTCGATAACGCCAAGCGCGTCGCTGACGTCATCGAATCGTCGTCCACCTACCTGCCTGCGGCGCATATGCTGATCATCGACAAGGAAAGCCCCGTCGGTCTGACGGTCGTGAATATGTCCGAAATCATCGACGCCGATATCCTAATCGTCGATAACAAGGGCAAGTGTGCCTACTGCTCCGCGAAGGACGGCGTAGACTATGCCTCAAAAACGCTGCCGTCCTATGTGCTCGCCGCGACAACAAAGGGCGAGTTCTTTGAGGCAGGGACGCTGGAGGGCTACTTCGCTCAAACGCGCTATACCGCAGGCGTCCCGATCGTCGCCAGCGACGACAACGGCGATACCATCCTCGCGTTCTGCTACGCCTCTACCCCGGCGACCTTCGTCTCGGGGCTGCCGGTCACGTTCTTGCAAATCTTCTTCATCGCGGCGGCTGTCATGCTGGTGATCATCATCATCTTCGTCGCCTCGATGTCCTACAGTATGTCGCGCCCCCTGCGCCAGATGTCCTCGGCGGCGAAGAAATTTGCCGTCGGCGATTTCTCGGTACGCGTCAAGGTGCGCTCCGACGACGAGATCGGCGAGCTGGCAACCGCGTTCAACTACATGGCAGACAGCCTGTCCTCCAGCGAGGGGATGCGCCGCGCCTTTATCTCGAACGTCTCTCACGAGCTGAAAACGCCGATGACCACCATCGCCGGCTTCATCGACGGTATGCTGGACGGCACCATTCCGCCCGAACGGCAGCCGCACTATATGAGGATCGTCTCCAACGAGGTCAAGAGGCTCTCACGGCTGGTCACCTCGATGCTCAACCTGTCGCGGATCGACCGCGGCGAGCTGAAGGTCAACCGACAGAAGTTCGACCTGTTCTCGCTGTTGATTACGATTCTCGCGAGCTACGAACAGAAGATCGTTTCGCGCAAGCTCCATATCACGGGACTCGAGGACTTTAAGAGCATCACGGTCAACGCCGATCCCGACCTGATGTATCAGGTCATCTATAACCTGATCGAGAACGCGGTCAAATTCACCAACGAAGGCGGCACCATCCACTTCGGCGTAGAAGAGACGCGCTACGATATCTCTGTCATGATCAGCAACTCAGGCCCCGGGATTCCGCCCGAGGACATTCGCTTTGTCTTTGACAGATTCTATAAAACCGATAAGAGCCGCAGCATCGACAAGAAGGGTATGGGACTCGGGCTGTTCATCGCCAAGACCATCATGCGGCTTCACGGCGGCGACATCTATGTGGAATCCCGCGTCAACGAGTTCACCACCTTTACCGTCCGCCTGCCGCGTACCGAGGAGCGCCCGGCGTCAACCGCAGCCTCCGACAGTACGAATCAATATGTCGAAACCACCGCCAACAGCGAAACGGAAGAATAATCCGCAGCCCGGCGGTGAATCATCACAGGAAGGCGCAGTCACCGGCTGTCTGTCCGCCCACGACAGACGCTGCCGCACCGATCAGATACCCCGGTATATCCCATCACCGGCTACTACATCATCGTGGGCGGAAAGGTCAAGGTACATATCATGGAAGATTTCACTCCCGAAAAGCTTTATCATCCCGAGGACGAGTATGAAGCGCTGGACGGTATGACAGAACAGCTGAGTTCGATACCGCACGCCGCTCCCTCACAGGAGCCTTCTCAGCCCGAGCAGCGTCCGGCACAGCCCTATGAACCGCCGTATATGCCGCAGCAGGCTTCACCGGAATACGCTCCGCCGGAGCCTCCTGTCTATTCCCGTCCCCCTGTGCCGCCTGAGCAAGCCGCCGCACCGCAGCCGACGGCATATCCGCAGCAGCAGGTATATCCGCAGCCGGTGCAGCAGCCCTATCCCGGTCAGCCGCAATCGGTTTATCCGCAACCGCCTCAGCAGCCCTATCCCGGTCAGCCGCAGCAGGTATATCCGCAGCCGCCTCAGCAGCCCTATCCCAATCAGCCGCAGCCGACCTATCCGCAGCCGCCGGTACAGCATCAAACACCCCTGTCGCCGAATCCGTATGTCAACAATTATCAGCAGCAGCCGCGTCAAACGCAGCCTAAGCCGCCTACACCGACCGGCACCAAGGTATTTATCATCGTGCTCTGTGCCCTGTTAGCGGCGATGGTGATCGGCTTTGTCGCTTATATTGTCAGCAAGAACAACCAGAGCAACGCCTTTAATTCGAACAACAACAGTTTTTCGATCGACAACAAGGGCGGCAGCGACAGCTCCGGCTCCAACCCCTTCGGCTCCGACAACATGATACCCTCGGGCAGCTACACCGAGGTAAGCGAAGAAATCTCCCTGAAAGCTGATAACGGAGAAACCCAGAAGCGCGACGACGACAACAAAGATTCCGTCGGCACACCGGACAAAAACGCCAAGGATATTGTCCTCAATCCGCTTCCCAAGGATCAGAACGACGAGAAATATACCACCCAGAGCGCCTATGACGCCGTCAGCGACAGCGTCGTGACCGTCGTATGCTACAAGGACAAGATCACCGATAAAGCCACCGATATCGTCGCCCAGGGCACCGGCACCATCATCACCGCGGACGGCTATATCATCACCAACGCGCACGTCATCGGCAACAGCCGTATGTATGCGATCAATATCGTACTCAACAACTCCGACAAATATCCGGCAAAGGTCATCGGCTATGACACATGGTCCGATCTCGCGGTGCTCAAGATCGACGCGAAGGATCTCAAGCCGGTCACCTTCGGCGATTCGTCCCTGATCAAAATCGGCGACGACGTCATCGCCATCGGCAGCCCCGGCGGCGAAAAATTCCAGAATTCCCTGACCAAGGGGATTGTCTCGGCGGTTGACAGAGAGCTGACCGTCAACAAATATGTCCGCTATATCCAGAGCGACGCCGCCATCAGCCCCGGCAGCTCCGGCGGTCCCCTGTGCAACATCTACGGTCAGGTCATCGGAATCACCACCGCAAAGACCGTCGCCCAGAATTATGAGAACATGAGCTTTTCGATCCCCTCCGCGACGGTAGCGAACATCGTCGGCGACCTGATGCGCAACGGTTATGTACAGGGACGCACGCGGATCGGCATCACCGGCATGGAGGTCTCTGCCGAAGAAGCCTACTACAACAACGTTCCTGCCGGCGTCATCATCCAGGATATCGACAAGGAAGGCTCCCTCGCCGACTCCGGCATCCGCTCCGGCGACATCATCACCGAGCTGGACGGCAAGGCGATCACCTCCTTCCAGGATATCTACGATGTTCTCGCCGACCACAAGCCCGACGATAAGGTCACCATCAAGGTACAAAGACCGTCAAACAGTAAGTAAAAAGCAACAGAGGCTGTGAAAAACGACCATCGTCATCGCGAAGAGCAAAGCGACGCGACGATCCCCCTTGGGTTTTATTTATCCTTTGTGGGATTGCCACGGGCTAAAGCCCTCGCCATGACAACGTTTTTTCACAGCCTCTGTGTTTTTATTCATAGAATGAAAGGAAAGGTTGCGCGTTTCATCGCCGCGACCTTCTTCGGCGCGGGGCTGATACCGGATATCCTTCTTCTCTGTGTTGAAGCGTTCGGACAGCGGGATGACGTCGCTCGTTACAGCCTCGAGAGCACCTCGCCCACCTTGTCGTGGATCACCAGATCGGCAAGATGGTCATAAGGCGTCGCGTCGCGGTTGATCAGGATCATGTGATCGCCTCTGAAATAGCGCACATAAGACGCCGCCGGATAAACGGTCAGCGAGGTGCCGGCAACGATCAGCGTATCCGCGCCGCGGATATCGTCCAGCGCCTGCATGACCGTCTCCTCCGGGAGCGGTTCTTCATACAGCACAACGTCCGGCTTGATGATACCGCCGCAGTCACAGGTCGGCACGCCCTCGCTTTCGGCGATTCTTTCCACGCCGTAGAACTTGCCGCACTGCATACAATGATTGCGCAGCACCGAGCCGTGCAGCTCGTGCACGCGCCGGCTGCCTGCCGCCTGGTGCAGACCGTCGATATTCTGTGTGACAACGGAGCGCAACTTGCCCTCGCGCTCCCACGCGGCGAGCTTGAGGTGGGCTTTGTTGGGCTTTGCCGTCAGACACAGCATCTTATCGCGATAGAAGCGATAAAACTCTTCGGGCTTGCGCATAAAAAACGTATGGCTGAGAATCTCCTCGGGCGGATAATCATACTTTTGGTGATACAGCCCGTCCGCCGACCGAAAGTCGGGGATGCCGCTTTCGGTCGATACGCCTGCTCCGCCGAAAAAGACGATCCGCTTACTGTGTTCGATGATTTCCTTTAGCTTATCTGTGTCTGTCATGTGACGCGCCTCCTGTATGTTTTTTACGGTGTGAAACACCCCAACCGCTGTGAGCGGAAGGGACGCTTGCCGTAAACCTATTATAATACAGCAAAACGGCAGGGACAACCCCTGCCGTCAAAATATCTGCCTATGGTACATGATACCGAGGATAAAAAAACAACCACCCTACTGGGTGGAAGCTTTTATGTGTTGGCATCTTCCTATTTTCACACCCCGTCACCAGGGCACTATCTTCGGCACTACAGGGCTTAACTTCCGTGTTCGGGATGGGAAC
>CADBUN010000186.1 GCA_902797825.1 uncultured Ruminococcus sp.
AAGATCACGCTGCCCGATACGCTGACCACGATTGGCTACGAAGCCTTCAAAGGCTGTACCGCGCTCAAGGAGATCACGCTGCCCGATACGCTTACCAATATCATTTCAAGAGCTTTCTGCGACTGTACCGCACTCAAAAAGGTCACGATCCCCGCAGACGTTGCTGTGGGCGATAATGCTTTTGCTGGTTGCGCCGATGATTTGACGCTCTACGGCTATACCAACTCTTATGCCGACCATTATGCTTTCAGATATCATATCAATTTTGTCTCCTTAGGCGAGGTAGTGGGTCCCTATCTGCATTATTCCATCACGGACAACGAAGCAACGTTGGAATGGTACAACGGGTATAAGACTGATCTAATAATCCCGTCCACCTACAAAGGTGTTCCCGTCACGGCTCTCGCCTACAGGGCGTTTAAAGGCAAACGTATCACTTCGATCACCCTTCCTGATACCGTGAAAACGATCGGTAGTTCGGCGTTTGAAAATTGCACCGTGCTTGCGAGCATCACCCTGCCCGAGGGGCTGGAGAAGATTAACAGCAACGCGTTTGCAAATTGCACCGCGCTGACAGAGATCACCATTCCCGAAGCTACAACAGTCGACGTTGACGCCTTTAACGGCTGCTCCGACGCGCTGACGATCCGCGGCTATACCTACTCTACCGCAGAGGACTGCGCCATTGAAAAAGGCTTCCAATTTGAATCCCTCGGCGTGGCGAAGGATCGCTCTCATTATTACCAATATACCGTAGAGGACGGCAAAGCGACCATCACAAAGTATACCGGCAGAGAGACAGAGATCACCATCCCCGCTACCCTCGGCGGCGCTCCCGTTACCGAGATTGGTTATGGTGCTTTCAGAGGAAAACCCATCCGCTCGATCACCATTCCCGATACCGTTACCGAAATCGGCTTTGATGCGTTTGCTGACTGCGAATCGCTGTCCGAAATCATGCTGCCCGATGGGCTGAAATATATCGGTTGGTCAGCGTTCAGCGGTTGTACCGCGCTGACAGCAATTACCATTCCCGAGAACACATATATGGAGCCCGGCGTTTTTGATGATACCGACACGCTGACCGTCTTCGGATACACCTACTCCTACGCCTATGACGCCACCCTCAATACCAAAATCCACTTCGTATCGCTCGGCGAGGCAAAGGATAAATCTCACTATTATACTTATTCTGTAACAGGCGACGGCAAGGCGACCGTGACACGATATAACGGACCGGAGGTCGATATCACGATCCCCGCTACCCTCGGCGGTTATCCGGTCGGCGCTCTGGCGGAAAAAGCCTTTTCCGGCGTCAAACAACAGCCGAATAGCATCGTTGTTCCCGAGAGCGTCGAAAAAATCGGGAGCTACGCGCTGAATTGTAACCCCAAAACGATCACGATCCTGTCCCGAAACGCAGAAATCAACTATAACTATTTCGGAGAAAATACGATTCTGCGCGGCTATGCCGGCTCCACCACAGAAACATACGCTAAGAACAACAATAAGAATTTCATCCCCATCGGTATGGATTACGACGCCGACAGTCCCTACCGCTACAGCATCTATGGCGAAGAGGTCACCATTAATCGCTATCTCGGCGACGATCATGATCTGACCTTGCCCGCTGAGCTCAGCGGATATCCCGTCACGACGATCTCCCGTCTTTTTGACAGCAACTTCGATACCGAGCCCTATCGCCTGGTGATCCCCGACAGCGTGAAGAAAATCAATAACGCCGCGCTTTACGGTCCTAAATACGCTGACGTCACCTTCTACTCGAAAGAGATATCCATCGAGGGTTTGGTGTTCAGGAAGAATGAGTATCCCACTTACGATTTCTCCGATATGATGATCCACGGTTATACCGGCTCGGACGTCGACGCATATTGCACAAAATATCAGCTCAACTTCGTCCCCATCGGTACAGAACGAGCGGAGGATCCCGACTTTGATTACATCACGTATAACGGCAGCGCACATATCCTGCGCTATAAGGGAAACAACGAGAATGTGACCGTTCCCCGTGAACTCGGCGGTTTTCCTGTCACTGAGATTTCAAACAAAAGGATAGATGAAGGCTATTATACTTCTCCGGATTATCTCGGCGCTTTTGAGAACACAAATATCAAATCCGTCACCCTGCCCGATACCGTCACCGAGATCAGTCGTTCCGCTTTTGAGGGATGTACACAGCTCGAGGCAATCACCCTCTCCGATAGCGTGACAACCATCAGCGGTCACGCCTTCAAGGACTGCACCGCGTTAGAGAGCATCCATATCCCTGCCTCTGTCACAGCCATCTACTCTTATGATGACGATTACGAGAGATCCTATCTCCACGCGTTTGAAGGCTGCTCCGGTCTGAAAACGATCACCGTAGATGAGAACAATCCGGTCTACGACAGCCGCAACAACTGCAACGCGATCATCTATACCGAATGGAACAAACTCGTTCAGGGCTGCCGCAACACCATCATCCCCGACACGGTAACAAGTATCATGGGGAAGGCGTTTAAAGACTGTATCGGTCTGACAAAGATAACGATTCCCGACAGCGTTGACATAATTTCCGATTACGCTTTTCAGAATTGTACCGATTTAACCTATGTGAAGCTCCCTGATTCTCATTATGGTGAAGTGTTATATTACTCCACCGGTGCGTTTAAGGGCTGTACAGGATTGGAGCAGGTCGTGGTTCCCCCGTTGATCGACGTCTCCGATCTGCGGCAAAACAACGTCGGAGTCAATTACCGTTGGGATAATTCTCTCGGTAAATATGTCGTTGAAAAAAACCCGGATTCAAAGCTCACCATCTACGGCTATTACGGTACCTCTGCAGAAGAATACGCCGTCAAATATGATTTCCCGTTCCGCATGATCGCGCCTTCGATAAACGACGATGTGATCATAGACGCGCCCGAGGGCAAAACCTACAGCGTAGTCGAAAAAGCAACAAATGACGAGGCTTCTCCCGGCGCTGCCTCACCCGACGAAAAACAGCCGCTGCCCAAGGGCAGTATCGTGATGTCGGCATACGATATCACCCTGCGTGATAAGACGGATGAAAAGCCCGTACAGCCCGACGGTCCCGTCACCGTTCGGATTCGCTGTGACAACCCGGCGATTCACGTATTCCGCCGCGAGACCGACGGCACGCTGACGGATATGAACGCGCGATACGAGAACGGTTATCTGGTCTTTGAGACCGACCATTTCAGCGTCTATCTGCTGGTTAAGCTCGGCGCCGAGGTTGATCTCGCGATCTGCGGCGACGCGGACGGCGACGGCGCGGTCACCTCGATCGACGCGGCAATCATCCAGCGCTACTGTGCCAATATGGAAACCGGAATCCCGGAAGCGACGCTGATGCACGGCGACGTGGATCGTAACGGTTACCTCGATATCATCGACTCGACCTTTATCGAACGATGGGTAGCACAGATGGACGTGCCGTTTGAGATCGGCGAAAAATGTAACTATCAACTGATGATAATGGCAAGCGGGCTGTGAAAAAACGCTGTCATTGCGAGGGCTCGACACGCGTGTCGAGCCCGTGGCAATCCCACAAAGGTCAGATAAACCCTTGGAAGATCGCCACGAGATAAGACGCGCGCGTCCTCGCGATGACGATGGTTGTTTTTTCACAGCCCCTTGTGCTGTTTAGGATAAACAAAATTCTGTCGAAACCGGTTGTTTATTGTCAACAGTTATGCTATAATATAAAATAAATGAGTAAATACAGGAAGAGAAGGGATATCACGATATGCAGCCACCCTCCAAAGAACTGTTAGAAAAAGCGAAGAGCGGCGACAGAGAAGCGTTTGGCGAGCTATACAAGTGCTATCGTCAGCCTTGCTACGCCTTTGCGCGGATGCTGCTCAAAACCTCTGAGGACGCTGAGGACGCGGTGCAGAATACCTTTATCCGGATGTACGGCGGTATCGGAACCTTACAAAGCGACAACGCGTTCATCATATGGATGGAGAGGATCCTTAACCGGGAATGCCACAAAATCGCACAGCGGCGCTGTATCGAGATCGCCGCCAGCGCTCTCGTGAGCACCGACCGCGTGTCGGATGTCGAGGAGGAGTATATGCTTCCCGAGCCGTATGCCGAGCGCAACGACCTGTCACAGCGCCTGAAAAGCGAGATCGAAAAGCTGACCTTCGAACAGCGGCGCGACCTGCTCCTGTTCTACTATCACGACTTATCTCTGCAGCAGATCGCCGAGGTGACGGACAGTAACCTTAATACGGTGAAATCACGCCTGAGATACGCGCGTATGCACCTGAAGGACAGCATCGAACAGCAGGAGAAGCAGTCGGGCGACAAGTTCTACGGTGTTCCGCTGTTGCCCTTCCGGGACATCCTTACCCGTGTTCTGGATCGGGAAAAGGGAGAGAAGAAGCCTTCCGCACTTTGGAAAAGCCTACAGAAGGATATCGACGCCGTATGCGGCGGCTTCAACGGCCGGCTGCCCGATGGACGAGGTCACGCGGCGAAGGTTGTCGCAGGCGTGCTGGCGGCGATGCTGACGCTTGGCGCGGCGGCAGGTACCCTGACGGGCGCGCTCGATCAGAAGAGCGGTAAAGGCTGGAGCAGCCTGCAGGGCGAAGATCAGGAGCAAAATCCCATCCCGATCTCTTCGACCGAGCCCGGTACGCGGATCGACACCCCCGTACAAAATCCGAACCAAAACCTGTTTGCGCCCTTCGACGCTGATGATCCGGCGCGAAATGTATTCAATCCACCGCAGAATATCGTGAACAACAACCCCCAAGCGCCTGCCGTTCAACCGACACAGGCGGCGCCGAATTCGCCCCTGTTACCGACACAGCCGACGCCCAATTCTCCCATATCACCGACTCAGACAACCGGTCGATCCGACGATCCGGTTCCGCCAACGCAAAGTTCGGAGACGACGGCTGAACAAAGCGGCAACGCCTATCGCGCGTACCGCGACCTGTTACTGCAAAACGATCAGGCGATCAGGAACTATAACTGGCAGTACAGCGACGGCTCCTATCCTGTCGCGCTGGCGGATGTTTTCGGCGACGGAACCCCCGAGCTGTTGTATATCAGCGCAAGCGGCAACTCGGCGGCGCTCCATATCTATACCTATGACGGAGAGAAAACCGTCAGCCTGCTGAGTAACTCGGACGGCTTCAGCTCCGTGTCCGATGTGAACGACGCTTACTTTCTCTATCAAAAGTCCGGCGACAAGCGGCTGTATCTGTACACCGCGAGCGACGGCGATTACGGCACCTTCCGCAACATCAGATTTCAGGAAAGCGGCACGGGGCTGAGAGCCGTTGAGCTGTCATCGGGACGGCTCTATCCCTCACAGTACACCGTCGGCGGCAGGACGGTATCCGAGTCCGCGTATTTCGAGCACGAAAAGTCGCTGTTCAGCGACATCAGCGGCATCCTGCTGCGCAACGATACGCGCGGGATGTGCTCGCAAGAAGCGTATGACGCGCTCACTCGCTATTCGTCAAGGGGAATGTCGCTCAACGATATGTTAAACTACTTGGAGGAGTAACCTATGATACGAAGAATCACCGCTGTTTTGCTGAGCTTTTTACTGATGATCACAATCCCTCAGGGAGCCTTTTCCGCTCTCGGTACCGATCAGGCTGAGCGGAAAATCACTTACCGTGAGGATAATATCGAGGGGAATCACTACGACTATGTCAACTCCGTAAACCGCTCGTTTTTCAGGAAAACGGCGGACGGCTATCTGCGGCTGTACGGCACCGATAACGGCACGGTATTCGTCGAATACTACAACGAGGATTTCGAATTTCTCAAAAACGCCGTCGTCCCTTCGGGACTGCCGATCTTCGGCGGCTTTTATGAGAACGACAGCCATTATTATGTGCTGACGGGACAGACCAATATGGGGGAGGAGCTCAACAAAGAGGTATATCGCCTGACCAAGTTCGACAAGGAATGGCATCAGCTGGGCAGCGTCGGTATCAAAAACGCCTGCACTACCATTCCGTTCCAGGGCGGCTGTGATTTTGCTCAGTACAATCATCATCTGATTGTGCGTACTGCCCGACAAATGTACCGCTCCCACAACCAATATCATCAGTCGAATATCACCCTGCGCTTTGACATTGACGCCATGAAAGAGGAGCCGTCTGTCTACGGCGCGTCGCTGCTGGGCAGTATCGGCTATGCTTCCCATTCCTTCAACCAGTTCGTTGCTGTCGATACGGACGGCACGGTCGTTTGTCTCGATCACGCGGACGCGAATCCGCGTGTCGCGCTGCTGGGCAAGTTCCGAAATAAGGCGGATAAAGATTTTCTTGACGGCGGCTTCCAGAATTATCACGCGATCCCGATCATCAGGTATGAAGGGGATGACGGCGATAATACCACCGGCGCGAATGTCGGCGGACTGGCGATCTCAAACACCGCTTACCTGACGGTCGGCAGCTCCATTGAACAGGCGGATGATTATCAAACAAACGAATCCCGCAACGTCTATCTGTCGGTCACGCCGAAGGATGATTTCTCCGAAAACAGCACCAAAACGATTTGGTTCTCTGATTTTGTAAAAAGCGATCATAAATGCGCCTCCAATCCGCATTTGGTCAAGCTGTCCGATGACCGGTTCCTCATCATGTGGGATGAACACAACGGCAGCAGGCTGGCGGACGGATCAGGCAAGATAATCTATGACAACCCCGGCTCGCCCACCACCATGAAATATGCTTTTGTGGACGGTAACGGCAATCTGGATATGGCGTCATCCGGCAGCGAGAATATCCACGCCATTGGCGACGCTCGCTTTCAGATTCACTCGGCGCCTCAAGCGCTGCAGGTGTTTATATCGGGCGATCAGCCGATCGTGACCGATCGCGGCGTGCTTTGGCACTTTTCCAATGAAGATACCATCGACGCCGTGGCGGAGATGGATTTTGACGGCAATATCACCCTGCATAAGGACATCATCCCCAAGGATGTACTGACCTATCCGATCAATATGTACACGGCGGATACCGTGCTCAGAACCTTTGATCCGATCCCCGAATCACTCACCCTGAATAAGGACAATCTCTTTGACTATATCGGCGTATACAAGAACGGTCATGAGCTCAAATGCGGCGAGGATTTTATCTTAGCGGACGAGGATGCACCGTTCACGGCAGAATACGAGAACGGATATCTGAAAAGGATCGGCCCGAGTATCTTGACCGCATACGGAAAATCATATGTCGGCATCGCGGGTATCACCGACAAGTATTATTCCTCTCCCTTTTCGTGTGGGAAAAGCGTCTATACTGCTTTCGACAAAAACACGGGCGATGTCCCACTATGGACAGAAGACGGCGTAAGGCTGCGGTATGCCGTTACCCGCGGCGTCGGCTGTCATATCTATCGCAAGGAGGATGGCGGAGAATACGAGAAGATCGGTTCCGTTGCCGGTCGCGGCGGTGAATACTTTTATGACGCCACCGCACAGCGCGGCAAGCACTATTGGTATACCGCGCGTGAATATACCTTTGACAAGGACGGCAACGAGATCCTCAGCGAGCCGCTGAACGCCAAAACACCCGACAGCCCCGTTGTATCGGCAGAGCCGACCTTTGACGGCTTCCGCCTGAGCTGGGACGCGCTCAACGGAGCGGAAAAATACGCCGTGTATGAATATGATATCGAAAAGGATCGGATCAAACATCCGGCGCTCGCTATCACTACGGACTGTAATTATGAGTTCCGCGTCACGGGATATCAGGTAGATAAGCGCTATGCCGTCGTCGCCGTTGATCCACAGCAGGAAGAGTTGGTTATCCCCGAAAAATGTCGCTACAGCCCCTGCGGGCTCACCCCGACGCTCACGCTGAACAACGCGCCCGAGATCACGCGGTTCGAGTTCCGTGAGGACGGCTTGTATATTGAGTGGGCGCCTAATGTGTTTGCCGACAGTTATGCTGTACTATACGACAAGTTATACAACGCAATCAAAGAGAATCATCTCTTGATCAAGAATGTGTACAATAACGAGAGCACTGACATCTATGTGGTTGCCAAACGAAGCGGGAGCAAACAGATACAAGTGCCCGGCCACCGCGTTACCTATATCGCGCCGGGCATCGATGACTGGGTATTCCAGACACAATTCTTTTCGGCGCAAAGCGGTATGGCGACCTTCACTAAATGGCTCGGCGACAGCGATCAGGTCACCGTACCGGGTAACGTCCTCGGCGTAGATGAAGTGCTCTTGAGCAACACATTCTGCAATCATACCCAACTCAAACGGGTTATTCTTTCCGACAACACCTCGATGCTGGAAAACGCCTTTCAGGGCTGTACCGCTTTGAACAGTATCTCGCTCCCTGAGTCGGTTGGCAATGTATTCGGCAAGTGCTTCGCCGGCTGTACCGGATTAAGAAGCGTTGTGTTTGAGGAAGGAAATACGCTGTCTCAGCTTCCGGAGGATGCGTTTGAGGGGTGCTCGGATCTGACGATCTATGGCTACGGCGCCGACAGCGGCGCGTATCATATCGCCAATCAATTCGGCTTCTCCTACGTCGATCTGGAGCAAAGCCCTTCCGGCGACGCCGACGGCAACGGCGTTGTCGATCTGATTGACGCTACCGCGATCCAATATCATCTTGCCGACATGTATGTGCCTGTCGAAGAAGCCGTCCTCATGGTCGGCGATACAGACGGCAACGGTCTCCTGGAGATTCCCGACGCAACTTATATCCAGCGCCAAATCGCTGATATAGAGATGCCCTCTGTGCCGGATTGAAAAGCGTAATCTGACTTCCGATAAAGCTGACTCTTTCTTAAGTCCGTATGAATATTCATACCAAAACAGGCTCTCAAAATGGCTTTTCTAAGCCGTTTTGAGAGCCTTCTGTTTTGGTGCCGGATCGTCAGCCGTGTACAGATATAATCACGCTTATACTAATCCTTGATAAAGGTTTTTATCAAGGATTAGTATTAGTAGGTTGATGCTTTGGAGCCGGTTATGCGCCAGGCTCCGTTCTCTTTTCGTAATGTGAAATCGCCGCGCAGCCTCCAGCTGGTCCTTCTGCCGCCGTATACCGCGGCGGTCACGCGGCTTTTGCCGATCATGGTTGCGCGATCGCCGTTGACGGCGACTTCGATGCTGTCGTGATCGGCGCTGTCATAGTTGAACGTACCGTCCGTCAGTCCGCTGAGAAAGGTCTCTCTCGACTGCTTGACGCCCGTCATGTGCATCAGAACATAGTCCTCCGCCAGAAGACTTCTCAGGCTGTCGGTATCCTTGGCGATCATGGATTGCCAGTACCGGCGGTACAGCTCGCGGATCGCTTCTCTGTCGTCCATTGGCGCCCTCACAAAAGACCGTTTGCCGTCAGCCAGCGCTGTACGCTGCTTTTGGCATTCGCCGCATGACCGCCGGTGATCGGAAGCCCCGATTTGACCTCGGCGCCGGGACAGGCGCGCTTGATATCGCGCTCGCTGCTGCCCATACCGCTGCCTTCGTTTGTGCAAAGGGGAAGGATCGTCTTACCGCTGAAATCGTAGGCTTCGAGGAAGGTGAATACCGCCATCGGCATCGTGCCCCAGTAGTTGGGATAGGCAAGCACGATGGTGTCGTATGCGTCAATCGAATCGGGCATCGTAACAAGCTCCGGGCGCGCCTTCGCGCGCAGATCCTTTTTAGCTTCGTCGATACAGGTCATATAGACGGGGGAGTAGGGTTGCTTCATCTCGATTTTGAACGAGTCTGACGGGATCAGCTCGCGGATGATATCACAGACGATCTCGGTATTACCGACCTTCACATAGCGCATGGCGCCTGCAAAGTAGTTTTCATCTGCTCTGGAAAAATATGCGATCAAGGTTTTTGCCATCCTGGTGACCTCCTGTTGATTTTATGTCTATATTATACCCTGTAGATATTGCAAAGTCCAATAGAAATATGTTATAATCGATTTAAATATTAAATGATATAGGGACCATGATGACAACAAAACAAATCGACTATTGCATCGAATTAGCGCGGACGCTCAACTTCAGCCGCGCGGCGGAGAATCTATTTGTCAGTCAGCCGACGTTTTCTTACCAGATCAGGCTTTTGGAAGAGGAGATCGGCTTTTCGATCTTTGAACGCAGCGGCAAGGGCGCGTCGCTCACGCCTGCCGGCTCACAGTTCGTAAGCTTTCTGTCCGGGATGCGCGAGGAACTGAAACGCGCTATTGAGCAGGGACAGAATTTCAGCGCGAAGTACAAGGATTCGATCACCGTCAGCCTGATGGTACGACAGGCGATCTACTTCCTGCCGGAAGCGATGCGTTTATTCCAACAAACGGCGCCGGCGGTTCAGATTGTCCCGCGGTTTCAATATGAAGGCGGTATGGACAGCTTCCTCAAGGGAGAAGCCGACGTCCTCTTTTCCTTGCGGGAGCATACGCGTCAGCTGTCAAACGTGACGGTTCACGACTTGTTTGACAGCCATATCTATTTGATCGCGCAGCGGGACGATCCGCTCGCAGAAAAGAACCTGATCACCGAAAACGATCTCTACGG
Organism: uncultured Ruminococcus sp.; assembly: GCA_902797825.1. Lineage (GTDB taxonomy): Bacteria > Bacillota > Clostridia > Oscillospirales > Acutalibacteraceae > Ruminococcoides. The sequence continues at coordinate 10,543 of CADBUN010000186.1, forward strand.
CAGGACGCTGATGGTCGGCGGCGGTTCGCCGACAGCGCTGAAGGCGGTTCAGCACCGACTGATCTCGACCGGAAGGATCGACTACTTCAACAGCGCCGATCACGATACCACACTGACCAATGTCGCCGCCGGACATGGCGTTTGTCTGGCGCCCGGGTTCCTTAACGACCACAGCGGTCAGTTCGCTTGGATTCCCTTTGACTGTGAAGAGCGCTTCTCGTGCGTCCTCTGTACGCATAAAACGGATTCCCGTCAAAGTCTTTCTGACTTTATCGCGATTCTCAAAAAGCTGTATCACGACGCTGTAGCGTTTCCGCTTTAATACTAAGTAGCAATAAAACACTTTAATATCTATTGCGGAGAATTCCGCATAACTGCGTTGTCAGTCTTGACAGGCGCCAGCCT
>CADBUN010000187.1 GCA_902797825.1 uncultured Ruminococcus sp.
AAAAAAAGCAGCTGTCATCCGACAGCTGCTTAGCCAAAGTCTCTTACTCGTTGAGCATCTTCTTTGCCTTGTTGAGGAAAGAAAGATACATAAAGTACTGAATGATATTCAGAATGACCGAGGCAAGGAAGAGGATGCAAGCTACAACAGAAGCGACCATACCACCCATGAAAGACACGATCAGGCTGACAATCAGTTCAATCACCTTAACGACGATAATCATCTTCAGTACGTTGGTACCGGAGGTGCTGACGTCGCCGCGGTTGAGCTGATCGGCAAGCTTGATAGAGCCGGAGATCACGAAGATCGTCACAAACAGGCTCATCAGGGTAGACAGCGAACGCATCAGGCTGCTGACCATGCCGTTGGAAGTAAACACGCCGGCGAGTACAGACGCGATAATGGAGATAATCAGGAAGATTAAAGCGCTCTTGAAATTGCTCTCATCATGGTTGGCGTTGATCACACCGACCAGATTCATGATGAACGCGATGATTCCGAGAACCATCGCAGCAATAAACAAGACGCCGACTCCGACCAGACCGCCGCCCATAATCGACACGCTTACGGTATTGCCGATTTTACCGGCAACCAACGATCCAACCAGCACGCCTGCCATGATTACCATCAGAATGGCGCCGATCAAGTTGAGGATCTCTGCTGTAAAGATTTTCTTCAAACCTTTTGCCGCATTAGGGAATCTCATACATTTAACTCCTTTCTTGATATTTTCATCTTTAACATGATGAATTTATTCATATTATATCACACAATTTTACAAATGTCACGATAAAATTATCCGATCATCCGTCAAATATTACTTTTATGAATTATTCATTAACTTTACCAATCGCTATTGACTGTTATCGGCTGATTATGGTATATTTTGTATACAAAAAACGCACAAATTCGGAGATTGATATGGAAACACAAGAAACAAAGCTGCGCGGTCTGACAGCCGAAGAGGTTCAGCAAAGAATCCGTGAGGGCAAGGTCAATACCGCCTCGACCGTAAAAACCAAATCCATCAAGCAGATTTTCTTCGACAACATCTGCACCGTGTTCAACGGCATCAACGTGCTGCTGTTCATCCTGCTGCTGCTCGTCGGCTCCTACAAGAACCTGCTGTTCATCGGTGTCGTGCTGTTCAACACCGTGATCGGTATCGTTCAGGAGATTCGTTCCAAGCGCAGCGTCGATCGGCTCACCATCCTCACCGAGAGCAAGCTGCAAGTCCTGCGCGACGGCGAAACCGTCGAGCTGAATAAGGACGAGCTTGTCCTCGACGATCTGATCCTGCTTTCACGCGGTAATCAGGTACCTGCCGACTGTATTCTGGTCGAGGGCGACTGTAACGCGAATGAGAGCCTGCTGACCGGTGAATCCGACCTGATCCCCAAGCGGATCGGCGACGAGCTTCTCTCGGGCAGCTTTATCGCGGCAGGCAGCTGCGTGTGCCGCGTCAACCGCGTCGGAGCGGACAGCTACGCCGCCAAGATCAATAATGAAGCAAAGTATATCAAAAAGAATAACTCGCAGATTCTGCAATCCTTCAAGACCATCATCAACATCTGCTCGGCGATCATCTTCCCCGTCGGCATCCTGATGTTCATCATCAAATACTTCGTCCATCACCAGGCGCTCAACGATACCGTTATCTCCACCGTCGGCGCGCTGGTCGGGATGATCCCCGGCGGCATGATCCTGCTCACCTCTACCGTCCTGGCGGTTTCGGTCGTTCGGCTCGCCAAGAAGAACGTGCTGATCAACGAGATGTACTGTATCGAAACGCTGGCGCGCGTGGATGTGATCTGTCTGGATAAAACCGGCACCCTGACCGCCGAGATCATGAACGTAGACCGCGTCGTTCCCATTGACTGTGATAAAGACGAGATCATGACGGCGCTTTCCTCCATCGCCTCTGTCGATGAAGTGAACGCGACCGCCCAGGCGATCCACGCTTTCACCGAGGGGATCGAACCCATCCCCTGCAAGGGCTTCACGCCCTTCTCTTCCGAGACAAAGTGGTCGGGCGGTCATTTCGCCAACGGCAGAAGCTATATCATGGGCGCGGCAGAATTCGTATTTTCTGATAAAGAAAAATATGCGGAGGTTTATCGAAAGATCGACGAGATTCACGATACCGTGAGGATCCTGGTGCTCGCGCGCGCCGTCTCCCCGATCGAAAACAAAACGCTCCCCGAGGACAGACAGCCGATGGCGCTGATTCTCATTAAGGATCAGCTGCGCGACAATGTTCAGGAAACCGTCAACTACTTTAAGGAACAGGGCGTTACGCTCAAGGTCATCTCCGGCGACAGCGTCAAGACGGTTCAGAATATCGCGAAGGACTGCGGCATCGAGGGCGCCGAGAACGCCGTCGATATGTCCACGGTCACCACCGACGAGGCGCTCAGGGAAGCCGCCGAGCGGTGTAACGTATTCGGCAGGGTAACGCCTGCCCAGAAGAAGAAGCTGGTGCTGGCGCTCAAGGCGAAAGGTCATAAGGTCGCGATGACGGGCGACGGCGTCAACGACGTCCTCGCGCTCAAGGAAGCGGACTGCTCCGTCGCGATGGCGGCAGGCAGCGAAGCGGCGCGCAACGTATCGCAGCTCGTGCTGGTCAACAACGACTTTGCCTCGATGCCGCAGGTCGTCGCGGAGGGCAGAAAAACCATCAACAATATCGAGCGCAGCTCGTCGCTGTATTTGGTCAAGACGATGTACTCCATCCTGCTGTCGATCTTCTTCCTGTTCTCCTCTTTCATCTATCCCTTCGAGCCGATCCAGCTTTCGGTGATCGGCGCGCTGACGGTCGGCTTCCCGTCCTTTGTGCTAGCGCTGCAGCCGAACCGGAATATCGTCCGCGGTAATTTTACCTTTAATATTATTACGCGCGCGGCGCCCGCGGCGGTCTGTATCGCGCTGAATATCATCCTGACGGCGTTGCTGAGCAGCGCGCTGGGACTCTCTCAGGCGGAGCTGTCCACCATGGCAGTATACACCACCTCGCTGATCGGGCTGATGCTGATCGTCAGGCTGTGCGTCCCGTTCAACGCGCTCCGCGGCGGTATGCTTGCCCTCAGCGCGGCAGGACTCGTCATCGCGATGGTTTTCTTCGGAGATTTCCTGAAGCTTTCGCCGCTCAGTCAGCCTGCCCTTATCCTACAGATCGCCGCGGCCGTGTTCTTCGTCATCCTGTTCAACGTGCTGTATCACTTCGCGAATCAAATGATCGAAAAACGCAAGCAGCAATCATAAGCCTGTACCGCTCTACCATGTTCATTCCGATGTATTCATCCCCTACCCCCTGTCATACGGCAGGGGGATTATTCTTTTTCAGAAGATTATACTAAGTAGCAATAAAACACTTTAATATCTATTGCGGAGAATTCCGCATAACTGCGTTGTCAGTCTTGACAGGCGCCAGCCT
>CADBUN010000188.1 GCA_902797825.1 uncultured Ruminococcus sp.
ACTATCCGCAGTATCTCTGCACACACCATTACGAGTATTACTGCCAGAGATTGGATTATTAAAGCGTTTAATTGAATATTAGTATAATGCGTTTGTACCATGCGGACGAGCCATGCTCGTCCCTACGATGACGTTGCTACTTAGTATTATCAAGGATTTTTACAAAACCAAAGCCCTCTCGATGTGAGAGGGCTTAATTGATGGATGCTATTTTTGACACGCCGTTGATGTTCTTTAATGAAAGAGCTACCCTTTCAAAAGGCGGACAAAGAAACTTCGTTACCGGATGATCATGGATTTACCGGTCATTTCCTCGGGCTGGTCGAGCCCCATGATATCGAGCATGGTGGGCGCGATATCCGCGAGAACGCCGCCCGAACGCAGCTCCTTGCATTCCGGATAACCGACGACGCAGAAGGGAACGGGGTTGGTGGTATGCGCGGTGAAGGGGGTGCCGTCCCGGTCAATCATGCGGTCGGCGTTGCCGTGGTCGGCGGTGATACAGGTCACGCCGCCCATCTCGGCGATCGCGTCCGATACCTTCTTAACGCCCCAGTCAACCGCCTCAACCGCCTTGACCGCCGCCTCAAATACGCCGGTATGACCGACCATATCACAGTTGGCGAAGTTGAGGATCACCATATCGTACTTGCCGCTCTTGATGGCGTCAACACATTTTTCGGTGACCTCATAGGCGCTCATATGCGGCTGCATATCATAGGTGGCGACAGCAGGAGACTTGACGAGGATACGATCCTCGCCGTCGTACTGCTTCTCGACGCCGCCGTTGTAGAAGAAGGTGACGTGCGCGTATTTCTCGGTTTCGGCGATACGCAGCTGGGTTTTGCCGAGCTTGCTCATATATTCGCCCATGGTGTTGACCAGCTTTTGCGGCTTGAAGGCGACCTCGACGTTCGGCATGGTCGCGTCATACTGCGTCATGCAGACATAGGTCAGGGGGAAGAAGCCGTTTTTGCGTTCAAAGCCGGAGAACGCGGGATCGACGAAGGTGCGCGTGATCTCGCGCGCTCTGTCGGGACGGAAGTTGTAGAAGATGACGGAGTCGTTCTCCTTGACGGTGTCGCCGCCGTCGATGACCGCGGGGATCATGAATTCGTCGGTCACGCCGTTGTCATAGCTGTGCTGAACCGCCTCGACGGGGCAGCTTTCGTTGACGCCCTCGCCGTAGACGATGGCGCTGTACGCCTTTTCGACGCGCTCCCAGCGGTTGTCGCGATCCATCGCGTAGTAACGTCCCATCACGGTCGCGATTTTGCCGACGCCGATTTCGTCACACTTTTTGACCGCTTCGGCTACATAGTCCTTCGCGCTGGAGGGCGGTACGTCACGCCCGTCTAAGAACGCGTGGATATAGACCTTCTCGAGCCCTTTGCGCTTGCAAAGCTCCAAAATCCCGTAGAGATGGGTGCTGTGGCTGTGAACGCCGCCCGGCGACAGCAGACCGAAGAGGTGCAGCGAGCTGTTGTTTGTCAGCGCGTTATCCACCGCCTTGCACAGCGCCTCGTTCTCGAAGAAATCACCGTCCTCGATCGACTTGGTGATCCGGGTGAGCTCCTGATAGACGATGCGTCCCGCGCCGATGTTGGTATGACCGACCTCGCTGTTGCCCATCTGTCCGTGGGGCAGACCGACGTCCAGACCGGAAGCGCCGATCATGGTGACCGGATTCTTGAAGAACAGCTGATCAAGATACGGCGTGCGCGCATAGGTGATGGCGTTGCCGTACTTGGGCGCGATGCCGAAGCCGTCCATGATGATTAATGCAATAGGTTTTTTCATATTCTTATCCTCGAATCGTATGAGCGATCGCCATTAGTATTCAGCAGGCTTTGTCGCGGCTACGATGGCAGCGAACTTTTCGGCTACCAGAGAAGCGCCGCCGATCAGACCGCCGTCAACGTTGGTTTTCCCGAGCAGCTCAGCCGCGTTCTGATCGTTCATGGAACCGCCGTACTGGATGGTGACGCCCGAGGCGATCTCTAAGCCGTACAGCGTCTTTAAGCACATACGGATGAAGTTGCAGACCTCCTCCGCCTGATCGGCGGTCGCGGTCTTGCCGGTGCCGATCGCCCAGACAGGCTCGTAAGCGATCACGATGTTCGCCATCTCTTCGGGAGTGACATCCCACAGGTCGAGCTTGAGCTGACGCGCGATGACCTCGTTGGTGATGTTGCACTCACGCTCCCACAGCTGCTCGCCGACACAGACGATGGGCTTTAAGCCTGCCGCCAGCGCCGCCTTGGTGCGCTTGTTGACGGTTTCGTCAGTCTCGCCGAAGTACTGTCTGCGCTCAGAGTGACCGAGGATGACGTATTCGACGCCCAGCTCCTTGAGCATGGCGGCGCTGATCTCGCCGGTGTAGGCGCCGCTCTCTTCCCAGTGGCAGTTCTGCGCGCCGATCTTGATATTGGTATCCCTTGTCGCCTCGATCGCAATACCGAGATCGACATAAGGTACGCAGGCAACGACCTCACACTTTGCGTCGGCTACGAGGGGCTTGATCTCTTCGAGCAGAGCGGTAGCTTCGGAGGGCGTCTTGTTCATCTTCCAGTTGCCGGCGATGATGGTTTTTCTCATACCTTTTGTTAAAGCGTCAAGTAACATAATTCTTTTCCTTTCATTCTATCGAGGGCGACGATCCGCCGTCCATGGTTTTTGATTAGTCTTTATCCGCGATCGCCGCGATACCGGGCAGAACCTTACCCTCGAGATACTCGAGCGAAGCGCCGCCGCCGGTGGAGATATGGCTCATCTTGTCGGCGAAGCCCAGGTTGACGACTGCCGCCGCCGAATCGCCGCCGCCGATGATGGTGGTAGCGTCGGTCTCTGCCAGCGCCTTGGCGACCGCGATGGTGCCTTCCGCAAGGATCGGGTTCTCGAATACGCCCATCGGACCGTTCCATACGACGGTCTTGGCGCTCTTGACAGCCTCAGCATACAGCTCTCTGGTCTTGGGGCCGATATCCAGTCCCATCATGTCCGCGGGGATCTCGCCTGCTGCGTAGATTTCGGTGTCGATAGGCGCGTCGATCGGATCGGGGAAGCTCTTGGTGCAGACGGTGTCGATGGGCAGGAGCAGCTGCTTGCCCAGATCCTCTGCCTTCTTGATCATCTCGTTGCAGTAATCGAGCTTGGTATCGTCGACCAGAGAGGTACCGATCGCCTTGCCCTGCGCCTTGGCGAAGGTATATGCCATGCCGCCGCCGATGATCAGGGTATCGCACTTCTCGAGCAGGTTCGAGATAACGTTGAGCTTGTCCGCGACCTTTGCGCCGCCGAGGATCGCGACGAACGGACGGACGGGCGCCTCGACCGCGTTGCCGAGGTAGTCGATCTCCTTCTGCATGAGATAACCGACCGCGGTGCACTTGATGTGATCGGTTACGCCGACGGTCGAGCAGTGAGCGCGGTGAGCGGAGCCGAACGCGTCCATGACGAATACCTCGGCGAGAGAAGCCAGCTCAGCGCTGAACGGCTCGAGGTTCTTGGTCTCTTCCTTGCGGAAACGGGTGTTCTGCAGCAGGACAACGTCGCCGTCCTTCATCGCGGCAACGGCTGCCTTGGCGTTCGCGCCGACGACCTCGTCGTCATTGGCGAATACGACGTCCTGACCGAGCAGCTCGGACAGACGAGCGGCAACGGGAGCGAGAGAGAACTTCTCCTCCGGACCGTTCTTCGGCTTGCCGAGGTGGGAGCAGAGGATGAGCTGACCGCCGTCGGCGATAATCTTCTTGATGGTGGGCAGAGCGGCGGTGATACGGTTATCGTTGGTAATCACGCCGTCCTTGAGCGGAACGTTGAAGTCGCAGCGGCACAGAACCTTCTTGCCGGCGAAGTTGATGTCATCAACGGTGTACTTGTTGAGTTTCATGATAAAAACATCCTTTCTGTGTACCGACACCCGCGGGAGTTTGTTGAGTTTGTACCCTTACGTTGACCGCAGATACCGAATACCATATTTTTACTCAATAATTATATAACAAAGCGGTAGGCTATTGCAATAGATAAAAGCAAGAATTATCAGAAAATATCAAAAAAAGCAAAGGAAAAGCTCCCTGATCTAAGTAGCAATAAAAAGCTTAAAGTGTTTGATTGCTGCTTAGTATTTATCAGGGAGCCTCGGATCATCGTTTCTTCTTCTCGGGCAGCTCGGGCGCCATCGCTTCGATCAGACCGCAGAGGTAGCCGCTGTCGTCAACGTTATCGACGAGCAGCATCTCCTTCGCGCCCTCATAGGGCAACTCATAGGCGGCGTCCGGCATATAGGCGATCGCCGCCTTCACGGGCTTGACCAGCAGGCGGTCGTCATAAACGCCGCCGAAGATTTTGTCCCGAATATACAGGATGTATTCGCCCATCATCGCCCGGTAGGTGACGCCGTCGAGCGGAGAGAGCTGTTCTAAGATAAAGTCGAGATAGGCTTTTGATGACGCCATTATGCTTCCTCCCAGTGATGACGGTGTAATTCGCCCTTGGTTTGCAGCTTTGGATAGTCCCATTGCCGGAGCGCCTCATAACAGCCCACGGCGACGGAGTTCGCGAGATTCAGCGACCGCGCCTCGTCGATCATCGGGATCCGGACACAGTGGTCGGGATATTGCATCAGCACGTGCTCGGGGATGCCGCGCGTCTCCTTGCCGAAGATCAGATACGCCCCGTCGGGGTAGCTGATCTCGCTGTGGGTACGGCGCGCCTTGGTGGAAAAGAAGAAGTATGCGCCGCCGGCGGTCTTTTTGAAGAAATCGTCGATGGAATCATAGGTGGTGATGTCCACGAGATACCAGTAGTCGAGCCCGGCGCGCTTGAGGTTGCGGTCGGTGATCTCGAAGCCGAAGGGGCGCACCAGATGGAGCCTTGCGCCCGTAGCGGCGCAGGTGCGCGCGATGTTGCCGGTATTCTGTGGGATTTCCGGCTCAAATAAAACGATATTCAATTCTTTTTTCTTTTGATTGTCCAATTTGTTTTCCTCTTTTATCTTGGAATATATGAGCCCGATTTGCAAAGAATACTATTGCAAAGGAGGTATTGGATGCAAAAGGCAATGGGTAACGCTGCCGCCTGTGATGAAAAGAAGGGCAACGGTCTGATGTGCGTGGTTGGCGGCTTGGTCGCCGGTGTCGCGGTCAGCGCGGTCTCGGCGGTGCTGATGAATAATAACAAAAAAGCCCTGCAAAAGAAGGCAGGCAAGGTCGCCGACGCGATGGAAAACCTGTTTGACAGCGCGAAGGATATGTTTCAGTAAGGTGAAAGCAGGCGTCAGGAAGCAGGCGTGAAGGGCGGGAATAGCCCGCGTCCGATTCGGATGGGATCGCTTGATCGGATTCACGCGCTGTCGGCGCCGGGTGTTGCTATCCGGCTCCTTTTGTGTTACACTAATGAGGATGAAGCAACATGAAAGGAGCATATACATGGATTTGATACAGAGCTTTTCCGTAGACCATACGCGTATTGTCCCCGGCATCTTCACCAGCCGGGCGGATCAGGTCGGCGGCGGTACGGTCACGACCTATGATATCCGGCTCAAAAAGCCGAACAGGGAGCCGGTGCTTGATGTCGCGGCGATACATTCGCTCGAGCACCTCATCGCGACCTTCCTGCGGAACGATCCCGACTGGAAGAATGAGGTCGTCTACTGGGGACCGATGGGATGCCTGACCGGGTTTTACCTGATCCTCAAGGGCAGCCGTTCCTCCCGGGAGCTCTTCGACCTGATCCTCGGCGCCTTTCGCGCGGTGGGTGAGGCGACTGAGGTACCGGGCGCTACGGCGGAGAACTGCGGTCGTTATCTCATGCATGATCTCGGGATGGCAAAATGGTACGCCGCGGAATTCGCCGCGTATCTCGAGGCGAACGCCGGGAATCCGGAGATTTTTGAGTATCCTAAGACGGAGCGTCTCGTCACGGATGACGGACAGCAGTTTTACGACTCATAAGAGGATGCGAAAGCGCTTACGAGGGTAGGCGCTTTCCTGTTTTTATCGAAAATGATTATTATACTAAGTAGCAATAAAACACTTTAATATCTATTGCGGAGAATTCCGCATAACTGCGTTGTCAGTCTTGACAGGCGCCAGCCT
>CADBUN010000189.1 GCA_902797825.1 uncultured Ruminococcus sp.
AACGAAGGGATTGATTCCAATGGCTGAAAAGGAATTTTCGACCTATAAGGGCAAGCCTCTGGTTCGTTGCGGCGATGAGCTGTACTACGGCAGTATGGCGGAGCGCTTTGTCATCCGGATGCAGATAAAAAGCAAGAAAACGGTAGGGGATACCGAAATCGCGGATAAGGTAGCGATCCAGCTGCTTTGTACCGATCCTGATCTCAGCCCCCGTAAACAGCTCGTAAAATCCAGCGAGAAGAGCGGTTTGTATGTCGCCCTCGACATCGCCGACGTTTGGCTGGAAAGAGCGCTGAAAGCATGAGAAAAGCCTGTCCGACAGAAGATCGGGCAGGCTTTTTTAGTGAGGAGTTAGGAGTTAGGAGTTAGGAGTTACGCTGATTAAATCTTTTTATCAAGGATTAGGGCTTGTTTAATAAATAGCAGAATGCACAAAAGCGAGAGATTTTTTCGCAAGACAAGGCATTTTTTTGAAGGCATACTCGGCGTATTCCGAGAAAAAATAACGCAGGATTGCGGAAAAAGATCCGCTTCTTTGTGCGTTTTGTCATTTTTTAAACAAGCCCTAGTATAACTCCTAATTTTCATACGTTTCCGGACATACTTCTTTTATTTTCTCTCTGAGAATTAAAAAATCACGGAAGGCGCCCTCCATCTGACTTTGATTACGCAGCAGCGCTGCCGGATGGAGCATCGGCATCATCAAGATGCCCTTCCTTTCGATGATGGAGCCGTGTTCACGCGTGATACGCAGATCGGGCTTGATCAGCTTCATCCCGGCAATCCTGCCGAGGGTGACGATGATCCTCGGTCGGATCAGGCGCGTTTGCTCGCGCAGATAGCCGATACAGCAGTTCTGCTCGTCCTCCTGGGGATCGCGGTTATGGGGCGGACGACATTTGACGATGTTGGTGATATAGATGTTCTTTCGGCGGTCGAGGTCAACGGCAAACAGCATCTTGTCGAGGAGCTGTCCGGCTCTGCCGACAAAGGGCTCACCCTGCAAATCCTCCTGTTCGCCCGGTCCTTCGCCGATGAACATGACGCGCGCCTTCGGCTGTCCGACGCCGAATACGACGTGGCGTCTGTTCTCGCATAACCTGCATTGATGACAGCTTTTACAAGCTTCTTCGATTTCCTGCCAAGTACGCATTGTTTCATCTCTTTCGTAAGGGCTGCGCCGCCTATCCGCGTGACGGTTCAGCCGGTTAATTATTTTGAATAAAATGTTGAAATCTGTCTTTGGATGTTGTACAATAAGAATAACCATGGGATTTGCCCATGAAGAAATTTCAGATTGGTGGTAATGAATCATGAAATCAACAATTATGGTAGAGACTTCCGCTCACCATCTCCATGTGACGGAGCAGACCTTCGCGACGCTGTTCGGCGAGGGAAAAACCCTGACCAATAAGAAAGACCTCTCTCAGCCCGGTCAGTTCGCGTGCGTGGAGAAGGTGACCGTTGTCGGTCCGCGCGGTGAGATCACCATGTCCATCTTAGGGCCGTTCCGTCCCGAGGATCAGGTAGAGATCTCTATGACCGAGACGCGCAAGCTCGGCGTTGTCGGCGTGATCCGCGAATCCGGCGATCTTGCCGGTACCCCCGGCTGTATCCTGCGCGGTCCCGAGGGCGAGGTTGAGATTGATCACGGCGTAATCGTTGCCCAGCGTCATATTCATCTGACGCCCGAGACCGCCGTCGAGTATGGCGTTGAGGATAAGCAGATCGTGAAGGTCGCTGTCGGCGATAACGGGCGTAAGGTAATCTTTGACGATGTGATCGTCCGCGTATCGCCTAAGTATGCGCCTGCGGTTCACCTCGATACCGACGAGGCAAACGCTGCCGGCTTGATGGGTACTGTTGACGGTGAAATCATCCTGTAATTGAGTGATTCATGAAGCTCCTCCTGACGGGGGAGCTTTTTCGTTTGTATGATGAAAGCTTTCGGAAAGCGGAGGCGCCTTTCCTTCATGTTGTTCAGCCGATATATGCCACGTCGTCCCAGTCAAGCGCGGCGGTATTCTCTGCCGCTTTTGCGAGGGGGAAGGGCTTTCTGCTGAAGAAAACGACGTCGCCGAGGGGGACGCTGATATAATGCCAGCCCTTGTTTAATTCTTCTGTAGAAATATCCACCTGATGCATCCGTACCTGCGTCATCGCCTCGGGCAGGTAGACATGGCGCGCGTCGGCGTTTTGGCGATAGATCGGGGCGATCATCAGGCTGTCGCCGACCATCAGCTGATCCTCCACCGTCGCGGCGATCGCGTCCTCCTCATAGTCAAAGACGAGGGGACGGAAGAACATCGCGTCGTCCTCGACCGCCTTGACAAATTCGCCGTACAGATAGGGGATCAGGCGGTATCTCAGCTCGATGATATGACGGAACACTTCGGTATCACCGAAGGCGAACGCCTCCTGGCTGCGTGTTCCGGCGGCAGAGTGGTTGCGCATCAGGGGTGTAAATACCGCGAAGCTCATCCAGCGGATCAGCAGGTCGCGCGTACAGTTGCCGGCGAAGCCGCCGATATCGCTGCCGCTGAATAAGAAGCCGCACATATTCAGCCCCGGCATCTGCTGCAGACTGAGCAGGATATGGCTCCACCAGGTATGGTTATCGCCCGTCCAGATGCCGCCGTAGCGATGGGCGCCGATATAGGAAGCGCGTGAGAACAGCAGCGAGGGCTCGTCACGCAGCTCGCACAGCGCGTCATAGGCGCTCTTTGTCATATGATATCCGTAAAGATTATGCAGGTCATAGTGAGAAAAACGTCCCCGGGGCGTTTGGTGATAAAAGAGCTTGTAATCCTCGTCGGAGTTTTGCAGGTTCACCATGAGGTTGCGTGTACGGAAGTAGCTCCAAATATCCAGGTTTTTGCCGTCCAGCTCCTTTAGCTCGCTGAATGCGTTATGCAGTCCCTGTTCGCTGTAGAACAGGGCGGGCTCGTTCATATCGTTCCAGAAGCCTTCGATCCCGAGATCGGTCAGCGCCTTGTACCGGCTGCCGAACCAGCGGGCGGCTTCGGGATTCAAGAAGTCGGGCAGCAGGCTTTTACCCGGCCAGACGCCTACGACAAAATCCCTGCCGTCCCGATCCTGACAGAAATAGCGCTTTTGGCGACCTTCTTCATAAATGGGGTAGCCTTCTTCCTGCTTGACCGCCGCGTCAATAATCGGGATGAGCCGGATACCGCGCTCCTTCATTTCGGCGGCAAATGCCTTCAGATCCGGAAAGCGCTCGGTATTCACGGTGAAATCCTTGAAGCTGTCCATGTAGTCGATGTCGAGATACAGCATATCCAGCGGAATATGCGCCTTTTGATAGGCGTCGATACAGCGGCGGATGTCCTCCTCTTTGACATAGCCCCAGCGGCTCTGACCGAAGCCGAATGCCCAGCGCGGCGGCAGATAGCTCTTGCCGATGAGGCGGCGAAACTGAGCGACGATATCCTTGAGGCTGTCGCCGGTGATCAGATACAGGTCGAGCGAAAAGCGCTCGGGGGTGATACAGATCAGGTCGCTGTCGGTGTAGCCGAGGTCGAAGGTGATCCTGCCCGGCAGGTCAAAGAAGGCGCCGAAGGTCACTTCACCGCTGACAAGGATGAAGTTATGGGCGCCGTAAAGGGAGCGCTTTTCTTCGGAATGGAAGGTCTCGTCGGTACACCAGCTCTCATAAATCCAGCCGCGCTTATTGACGCCGCGGACGGTTTCGCCCAGTCCGTAGACGCGCGTTGTTTCATCCATTTTCAGGGTGAAGCGCTCGTTTTCAAGGGTGAACGGCGCGGGAGAGCCTGCGCTGACGGGAAGCTCCCGGACAACGGCTCCCGTGTCAATAAGGGGGGAGTAAGCGTATCTTTTTACCATATCGCACCTCGCACTTGATTTTTTTCTCAAATCATGTATAATAGAATGATGGCGTGACGGCTTCTCGTCAGTCAGCCGTCTGTTTATATCAAGTATAGCATTGATTCAGTTAACTTACAATAACCAAATCGCGATTTTTGTGGTTTTGTCGCTCAGGAGGTACCTATGGGGAATAAGGTCATCATCACTTCGGATATTTCAGCCGACTTGAATCGGGAGCTGGAACAGCGCTACGGCGTAGACATGATGCCGCTGCATATTGTGATCGGCGGGAAAAGCTATGAGGACTGGGTGAATATCACGCCCGAGGAATTGTATCAGATTTTCTACAAAACCAAGGAGCTGCCGCATACTACCGCCGGCAGCGTCGGCGAATATACCGATTTCTTCAAGAAATACGTGGATGACGGCTGTGACGTCGTGCATCTGAGCCTCGGCTCCAAGCTGAGCGTTACCCATCAGAGCAGCGTACTCGCCGCGGAGGAATTCCCCGGCAGGGTGTATTCTGTCGATACCCAGAATCTCAGCACCGGCTGCGGACTTTTGGTCATCAAGGCTTGTGAGCTGCGCGATCAGGGGTACTCCGCCAAGGAGATCTATGAGGCGGTTAACGAGATGGTGCCCAAGGCGCACGCCTCCTTTGTTCTCGACCGGCTCGATTTTCTGCACGCCGGCGGCAGGTGCTCGGCGGTCGCGATGCTGGGCGCTAACCTGTTGAGCCTGAAGCCCTCGATCGAGGTGCATAACGATGACGGCGGCTCGATGAGCGTCGGCAAAAAGTACCGTGGCAAGTATGATAAGGTGTTGCTCCAGTATATGGAGGATACCATCAACAAGTATGATAACATCGACACCGATCGTGTGTTTGTCACGCACGCCGGCGCTAATCCGGAATATGTTGACGCCATCTATCAGGCGGTGAAGGCGAAGAACATCTTCAAGGAAATCCTCATCACGCGCGCGTCCTGTACGATCTCGAGCCACTGCGGTCCCAACACCCTCGGCGTCTTGTTTATGACAAAATAATTGCGATCCGATAGATTCTATTGCATAGGAAATAGAAGCGAAACCAAGATCAAGAGGTCACATCATGAAGATTTACCGTATCGCAGAGATGAATATCGCCGTTGAGGCAAAATACGAAGAAACCTATCGGTATCTGTCGCGTTTTCTGACTGACAGCACCGACTATGAGCTGTACATTCAGCCCACCGACGAAATGATCGAATACGAAAAAAAGCTGGGTGAGGAGATCCACGGCACGGCGTCAAGACCGCCGGTCTGTGAATCCGTCGCCATCCTGCGCGCGATCTGTGATGATATCATCGGCAAAGACGGTTTCTTCCTGCATTGTTCCTGCCTGAAATATAAGGGCGAAGCGATCATCTTCACCGCGCCGTCCGGCACCGGCAAGAGCACCCACGCGTCCCTGTGGCGCAGGCACTTCAAGGATGAAGTCGAGATGATCAACGACGATAAGCCGCTGGTGCGCGAAAAGGACGGCACATTCATCATCTACGGCACCCCGTGGAACGGTAAGCACGGCTTGGGCAACAATATCGCCGCCCCGATCAAAACGATCGTGTTCCTCCGCCAAGCGCCCACAAACACCGCCGCACCCGTCAGCGCGGTCGAAGCGCTCGCTCTCCTGTTACAGCAGACGGTGCTCCCCTCCGACAAGGCGCAGCTTTCGAAGCTGCTCGATCTGCTGGGTAAGCTGGTCGAGACCATCCCGATGTACCGGCTGGAATGTACCATCTCCGACGAAGCGGTCACCACGATTCATGACATGATTTATCACTAACAAAAACCACCTGCCGCAAGACAGGTGGTTTCTTTATACTAATCCTTGATAAAGGTTTTTATTTAGGATTAGTATGATGCCTTCGCTTATTTCTTCTTTATGATTACATAAGAATAAACAGTTGCAACCGTTAATGTGACAAGAAGCGAGACGATCATCCCGATGATATAGTAGCCGTTGCGGCAGATCAGACCGGACACGATCGTAACGATCCCGGAGATTACCAGCGCGATCCCTCCGGCGCGGTTGGCGATATACCAGTGTTCATCGGTGTCCATACTCCAGCTCAGGCGCATCCCGATAAACGAATTCGGCTTGGTTTTGGGCATGATATTGCCGATCACGATGAACATCGTACCGATGACGGCGGCGATGATCGGGAAGATGAGGTTTTCCGCGTTCGTCATCATAACGGGATGCTTCATCAGAATCAGTATCATGACACACAGCGCGTTTAACAGCACCAGGACGCATAAAACGATGGTATCAAGGATGTCGATATTGCGCGCGGTACGGCTGTTCTCGTCGGTGGAGGAGCGCTGAATGAACTTTCTGATAAAGAAATAGATAACAAATAAAACGAGGATGATTCCCGGCAGGAGGAAGGCTTCGTACTTCGAGCCGTAGCGGTCGGGGATGAGGTTGGGACCGAAATGCGCCGCGACGGTATCGGGCAGGAGAAAGAACACGGCGACAGCGGTATAGACCGTCGGCAGGACGGCGAAGAGGATGAGCAGAAGCTGCTTGAAGCGTTTCATGAGATAACTCCTTTCAGAGAGCTTGGATGACGGTCGGCACAGGATGACGATCGTCGGGTTTGTCGGATTAAAACTGCTTGAGCCACAGGATCAGCTCGTCAAAAAGCGAGGCGTTGAGCTCATAGTAGACAAAATTCTTTTCCTTGCTTTCGATGAGCAGCTCGCTTTCTTTAAGCAGCCTGAGGTGATAACTCAGCTTTTGGGGCGATACGCCCAGCGCTTCGGCGATCTCACCGGCAGACATCCGGTAGTTTTTCTTGATCAGGGTGAGGATTTCGCGCCGCTGAGGATCGGAGAGGGTTTTGAGGGTGCTGCCTAATGACATCGGTTCACCTCTATTTCAAAATTGTTTTAAATAGCTATTTGAGCGTATTATAGCCTGTTCGGGAGGGTTTGTCAATAGGTATTTCAAAAATATTTTAAATAGCTGTCTGGCAGCGTTTCTGTTCCATAAAAAAGACACGACACGGAGGCTCCGTGTCGTGTGAAATAAGTATGAAAGCATCAGTAGGGGACTAGAATATTGGTGAGGACAGCTCCCGCAAGAATCAGACAATCCATGATCACGCAGGGGATAAAGGGGATTTTTTCGATCAGACTTTGCAGCTTGCGCAGCGGCCAGCTGAACAGA
>CADBUN010000190.1 GCA_902797825.1 uncultured Ruminococcus sp.
CTCATCGCAGTTGTAGCTGAGAAGGCTGCTATTTCCAAGAAGGACGCTGAGGCTGCTGTAGCCGCTACCTTCGACACCATCGTTGAGTCCATCGCTGCCGGTGACAAGATCCAGATCGTTGGCTTTGGTACCTTCGAAAGAAGAGAGAGAAACGCGCGTACCGGCGTTGATCCCAGAACGAACGCTAAGATTGAGATCCCTGCTTCCAAGGTTCCCGCTTTCAAGGCAGGCAAGGCTTTTAAGGACGCTGTTAACAAGTAATTTTTCTCAATGACGTTTCGGGCTGACAGGTGACTGTCGGCCCTTTCGTTTCATGTAACCGTTTTTATAAGATATCCGGCAGGAAGGAGACTGTTATGCGATTAGATAAGTTTTTGAAGGTTTCGCGCATCATCAAGCGCCGCACCGTCGCCAACGAGGTTTGCGACGCCGGCAAGGCGGTCGTTAACGGCAAGGTCGCCCGCGCCTCCTATGACGTGAAGGTCGGCGACGTGGTGGAGCTGAACTTCGAGTCCCGTTCGGTAAAGTTCCGCGTTGACAAGGTCGTCGAGACCATCCGCAAGGAGGACGTGTCCTCGATGTATACGCCGCTGTAAGGCGTATGGCGACCGTTACCCTGAATCATAAAACAGCGTTTTCCCTCATATAATCAAATGATACGATTATATGGGGGATTCTTATGGCTGAAAACATGATGAAAAAACCGCATATCCTGACGCTGGATAACCGAAGGCTGCTTACCCTGACCGGGGTAGAGGATGTATCGGGCTTTGATGAACAGACGATCAACGTCAAGCTCTCGGAGGCGACGCTGGTCGTCAAGGGCGCCTCGCTGCATATCAGCAAGCTCAACCTCGAGAGCGGCGACGTGGTGATCGACGGTCAGATCAGCTCGTTGCAATATCTCGGCGCGTCGTCTGGCTCCCTGCGTTCGCGGCTGTTCCGCTGATGGGGATCTCGCTCTCCGCCCAAACCGCCTATTTCCTGTGGTCGCTGGTGTTCGGCGCGGCGCTCGGCGCGGTGTATGATCTCGTGCGGGCGGCGCGGATGCTGTTTCGCGCGAAGAGAATCCATGTGACGGTTTCCGATATTCTCTTTTTTGCGGTCTGCGGCGTGCTGACGTCGCTGTTCGCCCTGCCGTTCAATAAGGGCGACGTCAGGGTGTTTATCCTGTTCGGCGAGGCGGTCGGATTTTTGGCGTATCGGCTGACTTTGGGCTCCGTTATGGGTAAGGTGTACGCTTTTTCGGCACGGTTATTACGTAGTTTTGTACAAAAAACACGAAAAATAATAGAAAAAATTTTCAATTTCCTATTGAAAGCACTGGGCGGTTTGTTGTATAATGTAGGTGTCATAATAGATGGCTTGCATCAAAAGGCAGCCGAAAAGAAACGATTACATCGTGCCGAGGCAGCGCAGGCGAGCTCGAAGCGCCGCCGCAGGCTCTTACATAAAGGGTTAAAAGATGAAAAAAAGAAACAAAAACAATCCGCTGACCGCGGCAGATACAGCGCCACCCAAAAAGGAAGAGGCGCGAAGCGAAGGTAGGAGGTCGCTCTCCCGCCCGGTTTTCGTGCTGATCGCGCTGGCTGCGGTCGCGTTTTTGATTTATTCCATGGTTTCGATCATCGGCATCCGCTCCCAGATTCGCGAGCGCAGGGATGAGCTCGACGACCTGAAGGAACAGATCAAGGTGCAGGAGATCAAAAACGAAGATATCCAGAAGCTCTATGATTCGACCGGCTCCGACTTCTCCGCGCTGGCGGAGCAGATCGCCCGGGATGATCTCGATTATATCAAAGAGGGCGAGCGGGTTTTCGTCAATGTATCCGGCGACTGACGACGCTATACCGCCGAGGGCATGAGGGGCCTTCGGTGAAATAAATATGATTAAGGGGAATCTATCTGAATGGCTTTGAGTGTAGGCGCAATTGTAAACGGAAAAATAACCGGTATCACCAACTTCGGCGCTTTTGTTGAGACGGAGGACGGATCAAGAGGGATGGTTCATATCTCGGAGATATCCCGCTCTTATGTGGAGGATATCAAATCGGTCCTTTCGGTCGGACAGGCTGTTACGGTCAAGGTGATCTCCGTCGCGGACGACGGCAAGATCGCCCTGTCGATGAAGCAGCTCGAAAAGGCGGAGGATGGAAAGAAGCACGCGGCGAACCGTAAGCCGCGCTCGCGCGAGCCTCAAAAGCCGAGGAAAAAGTATGAGCCTGCGCCTCCGGTGACTTCACCCGGAGACTTTGAGTGGCAGAGCTCGTCGGGCGGCGGCTCCTTTGAGGATATGATGAGTAAGTTCAAGCGTACCTCCGAGGATAAGATGTCCGACCTCAAGCGTGGCGAGAGCCGCGGCTATTCCCGACGCGGGAACGGCGGCGGTCGTAAATAAATTATTGCTGGGAGGCATTA
>CADBUN010000191.1 GCA_902797825.1 uncultured Ruminococcus sp.
CTCACCGAGAAGGGCATCGGTCATCAAAAGGTCAATTTCAAGCTGCGCGACTGGGTATTCTCCCGTCAGCGCTACTGGGGCGAGCCGATCCCGATCGTCAAGTGCGACGACTGCGGCTATGTGCCGCTGCCCGAGTCTGAGCTGCCCTTAAAGCTGCCGATGGTCGAGAGCTACGAGCCCACCGATACCGGCGAGTCACCCCTCGCCAACATGACCGAGTGGGTAGAGACCACCTGCCCCTGCTGCGGCAAGAAGGCGTACCGCGAGACCGATACCATGCCCCAGTGGGCAGGCTCTTCGTGGTATTACCTTAGATATATGGATCCCCATAACGCCGACGCCTTAGCCTCTAAGGAGGCGCTCGATTACTGGCATCAGGTCGATTGGTACAACGGCGGCATGGAGCATACCACCCTGCACCTGCTCTACAGCCGCTTCTGGCACAAGTTCCTCTATGATATCGGCGTTGTCCCCACCAAGGAGCCCTACGCCAAGCGCACCTCCCACGGCATGATCCTCGGCGCCAACGGCGAGAAGATGTCAAAATCCCGCGGCAACGTCGTCAACCCCGACGATATCGTCAGCGAGTACGGCGCGGATACCCTGCGGATGTACGAGATGTTCATCGGCGACTTCGAGAAGGCTGCCCCCTGGAGCACCAACTCCGTGCGCGGCTGCCGCAAGTTCATCGAACGTTTTTGGAATTTACAGGATATGCTGATCGACGGCGACGTTATCCGTCCCGAGGTCGAGAAGGACTTCCACAAGACCATCAAGAAGGTCGGTAATGACATCGAAAATATCAAGTTTAATACCGCGATCGCGGCGCTGATGGCGCTGATCAACACCATCTACGCGAACGGCAAGATCACCAAAAAGGAGCTCGGTATCTTCGCAATCCTGCTCAACCCCTTCGCGCCCCACGTGACCGAGGAGGTCTGGCAGGCGTGCGCGCTGGGCGACGGCATTCTCGCCGAGGCGAGCTGGCCCGAGTATGACGAGCAAAAGTGCGTAGACGATACCATCGAGATCGCCGTGCAGGTCAACGGCAGGATCAAGGCGAAGCTCAATATCGCCGCGGACGCCGATGGGGACGAGGTGCTCGCTCAGGCAAAGGCGGAGCAAAAGGTCGCCGAGGCGATCGGCGGCATGACCGTCGTCAAGGAGATTTATATCAAGGGCAGACTGGTCAACATCGTTGTCAAACCGCAGAAATAAACGCGACAGAGAGGGCACACCGCCCTCTCTTTTTTTGTCGAACCATTATTAGTATGTATTACCGCCTGCAAGGACGTTATGTTGGATTCACGGGCGAAGTGTTGCCGTTTCAAAAAAATACCTTTTGAAAAAACCGAAAAGTTTGCTTCGGGGATTGATGTTTGATGAAAATTGTGATACGATATATTTATATCTTAATTCTGAGCGGATACCTATGGTTATTCGGGCGGCTTATCTCCGCTCGGTCAAAAGCTCAGCTTCTTCTGCTCTTGCTTTGAGTTACAGCGGGGCGATGCGTTTTGGTGAATCGTTCCGTTTTAAACTGCATTTTTATTTCAAGGAGGAAATCATGAAAAGTAAGAAAATCTTATCCCTGATGCTGGCGCTGTGTATTGCGCTGACCGTATGCGGCGTCGGCGCTGTTGCGGTCACTGCCGCGCCTGCCGATCACAGCGGCGTCATCTATTTCGACGCGGCTTCCGCCGGCTGGGAAAAATCCGAAAGAATCATGTTCTATGTCTACGAGATCGGCGGCGAAGAACTGATCCCGTGGGGCTCCAAGAGGCTGATCGGTACCGAAGGCGCCGATCATATCTGGAGCTATGACGTCGGTGCCATGGGCGTTGTTCCCGGGAAGCAGTACGGTCTTATCATGAATGACGGAGCCGGCTTTGCACAGTGTTCCGAGCTGCTTTTGGATACCACCTGCTTCGGCGATACGGTTTATGCGGATCGCAACGTCAGGATTGAGAATCCGGCTGACTCCAATAAGACTTCGTTCTCAGCACATTGGAAACAAAGTAAATACGGTACGATCAAGCAGATCACGTCTATCGGTAATGTCATCGGTGAAACGATCCCCGCGAACACCTCTGCGTATCAGATGCTCGTTAACTTCCTCGCTTCCAAGGGCTATCTGTGCCTGACGAACGCGCTGAATTTCAACGGCAAGGACGCGCAGACCACCATCGACGAAATTGCGAAGGCGCTCGGACTGAACAAGAACGACGTCGAGAAGGCGATTCAGGAGGCAAAGGTCACCGGCGCGAACGACGGCAGCGGCGATAAGACCGACTGGACCGGTAAGTGGGAGAAAGCGAAGTCATCCCTGTCTGACGACAGCGGCTCGGTTACGCCTACCCAGCCTGCGACCGCCGCTCCGACACAGGCGCCCACACAGGCGCCCACTCAGCCTGCGACACAGGCGCCTACCCAGCCCTCAACCCAGCCCTCGACGCAGGCGCCTACCCAGTCCTCGACGAATGCGGCAGGCGGCAATAACAGCTCAAACAACGGCAATACCTCCGGCGGCAATACCTCCTCGACCTCTCCCAAGACCGGTCATCAGGGCTTTATGCTCCTGATGATGCTGCTTACGCTGGCAGGCGTCGGCGGCGTATGCGTTTCGGTGAAGCAGCTTACGAAGAAGGAACGCTGATCCAAGGCTTCATGACATAACTTTCACCTTAATTGGTTTAAATGCGTGAAAGCGTTTCGTCCTGTCACAGCGCGTAGGCGCGTTGAATAAGGCGATCAATTAACGCGCCGACCGGTGCGGGTTTCGCGCTTACATCGGTCATTGTTTGGACGTTATGTAAAAAATTTCACTCCTAAAATTGTCAAAATCCTACAAATTAGGTCTTTCCCCTTGACACTTACGGTACATTATTGTATAATCAATGAAGCATTATGCGAATTACCCCTGCCTTTTGGCGGATGGGAGGGAAATAAATGTCAGAAGTAAGACTCAAGGAAAACGAATCCTTAGAGAGCGCTCTTCGCCGCTTCAAGAAGCAGTGCGC
>CADBUN010000192.1 GCA_902797825.1 uncultured Ruminococcus sp.
CATACTGTCGTATGTCAAGGAGCTCAACAAAGCTATGCGGAATTTATCGCAATAGATGATAAAGGTTTTTATTAAGGATTAGTATCAACGCGCTGACAGCTCCCTTTTCGGGAGCTTTCATTTTACCTTTTAGCCATAAATCTCGCTTTTCCAACAGCTTTTTTGTACCTTTGCCTATTGCTTCAACGCGCTTTTTATGGTATGATATGCCTATATATAATGGGTTAGGATGGTCTTTTATGAAATATAACTCTACTCAAGATAAAAGCAAGTCTGTTCTGTCTGCCCGGGCGATTGCGCAGGGCATTTCACAGGACGGCGGTTTATTTGTACCGGAGAGCTTTCCCCGGATCACGGAAAAAGAGCTCAAGGGGATGCTTTCGATGTCCTATCGCGACAGGGCGAAGCTGATCATCTCAAAGTACCTGACCGATTTTACCGAGCAGGAGATCGCCGAGTGCGTTGACAGCGCCTATACGGCTGAGAAATTCGGTTCCGATAATCCTGCGCCGATCGCGTCGGTCGAGTTCAACGGCTCGCCGCTGAACCTGCTCGAGCTGTGGCACGGTCCCACCTGCGCCTTCAAGGACATGGCATTGCAGATTCTGCCCCATTTTCTGACAAAGTCGCTCCAAAAGGTCGGCGGCGGCAAGGACGCGGTCATTCTGGTCGCGACCTCCGGCGATACCGGCAAAGCGGCGCTTGAGGGCTTTAAGGATGTCGCGCATACCAAGATCATCGTGTTCTATCCGGTCAACGGCGTTTCTGCTATGCAGAAGCATCAGATGAACACCCAGGAGGGTGAGAACGTCTATGTCTGTGCGATCAGGGGCAACTTTGACGACGCCCAGACAGCCGTCAAGAAGATTTTTACCGATACCGAGACGCAGGCGATTCTAGCGGAGAACAACATGATGTTCTCGTCCGCGAATTCCATCAACTGGGGACGCTTGCTGCCTCAGATCGTGTACTATGTCTCCGCCTACTGCGATATGGTCAATTTGGGTAAGGTCGCGTTCGGTGAGAAGATCAACATCACCGTCCCGACCGGCAACTTCGGCAACATCCTCGCCGCCTACTACGCGTATGAAATGGGCTTGCCTGTCAAGCGCTTCATCTGTGCGTCCAACTCCAATAACGTGCTGACCGATTTCATCCGCACCGGCGTTTATAATAAAAACCGCGATTTCTACACGACGGTCTCTCCGTCGATGGATATCCTGGTATCTTCAAATCTCGAGCGCCTGCTCTATTGCCTGTCGGGCAACAACGACGCCGAGACGAAGGGCTATATGGACCTGTTAAAGACCGAGGGTAAATACACCGTGACCACGAAGATCATGGATAAGCTGCAGTCGATGTTCTGGGGCGGCTACGCCGACGAGGACGCGACCAAGCGCACGATCCACGATCTCTATGAACAGCAGGGCTATCTCTGCGATACCCATACTGCCGTTGCGGTCAGCGTATGCGACGCTTATATCCGCGAGACCGGCGACATGACGCCCGTCGTGATCGCCTCTACCGCCAGCCCCTATAAGTTTTCGAAGGCGGTGCTCGGCGCGCTCGATCAGGGCAAAGCGCCCGACAGTGAATTCGACATGGTCGAAAAGCTCCGCGAGATCACCGGCGCACCCGTACCGGCTCCGCTCGCGTCCCTGCGCGGCAAGAAGGCGCGCTTCGGCGATGTGACCGATAAGGAAGGAATGCAGGGCGTGGTGCTCGGCGCGCTGGGGATCAAAAGGTGAGCCTGTTTGCGATCGCAGATCTGCATCTTTCTCTCGGCGCTGACAAGCCGATGGATGTGTTTCGCGGATGGTCGGACTATGTTGACCGGCTGAAGGCAAACTGGGAGCGCCTGGTGACCGATGACGATACCGTCGTCGTCGGGGGCGATATCTCATGGGCGATGAAGCTGGAGGAATGCGACGCGGATTTCGCGTTTATCAACGCTCTCCCCGGACAAAAGCTTTTTCTCAAGGGCAACCACGATTACTGGTGGCAGACGAAGAAGAAGATGGACGATTATCTCGCCGACCGGGAGTTCGATACGATCCGCATCCTGTTCAACAACGCCTTTCTGATCGACGGCAAAACCGTCTGCGGCACGCGCGGCTGGTACTATGACAAGGAGGGCGAGCACGATATCAAGGTGATTAACCGCGAGATCGGACGGCTCAGGATGTCCTTTGCCGAGGCAAAAAAGCTCAGCGATACGACGCCGATCGTCTTTCTCCATTATCCGCCCGTTTACGGTGAGGTGGAATGTGAGGAGATCATGCAGGCGCTGCTGGAGCTGGGCGTCAAGGAATGCTACTACGGTCATCTGCACGGCGAGCGCACGCACCAAAACGCCGTGACAGGGTTGTACCGCGGGATCAACTTCCACCTGATCGCCTGTGATTATACGCGGTTTGTCCCGATTCCGGTTCCCTGATTCATCAATAACGCATCTTACCATGCGTGAATATATTCAGTCAAAAATGAAATGACATATTTTGGAGGTATAGAAAATGGCATTAAAATCTTCTAACATGACACAGACCAATACGTATGAGGTAGAGGTTACCGTAGACGGTGAGACCTTTATGAACGCTGTCAATAAGATTTACAAAAAGGAATCCAAGAGGATTCAGGTTCCCGGCTTCCGCAAGGGTAAGGCGCCCCGTATGATCATCGAGAAGATGTACGGCGAGGATGTGTTTTATGACGACGCGATGCAGGAATGCTATCCCGACGCGCTGGACGCCGCCTGCAAGGAGGCTGACCTCAAGGTCGTTACCGTGACCGGTCTCGAAGCGACCGAGGTCGGCAAGGACGGCTTCACCTTCAAGGCGACCGTCGTGGTAGAGCCCGAGATCGAGATCAAGGATTATAAGGGTATCGAGGTCGAGAAGCTCTCTACCGAGGTTACCGAAAAGATGATCGACGAAGAGATCGACCGCGTCCGCGACCGCAACAGCCGTATGGTCACCGTGGAGGATCGCGCCGCCGAGAACGGCGATACCGTCGTGATCGACTTCGAGGGCTTCTGTGACGGCGAGGCGTTTGACGGCGGCAAGGCGGAGGAATATAACCTCGAGCTCGGCTCCGGCAACTTCATCCCCGGCTTTGAAGAGCAGCTCGTCGGTCATAACACCGGCGACGAATTCACCATCGACGTCAAGTTCCCCGAGGAGTATCAGGCGGAGAACCTCAAGGGCAAGGACGCCCAGTTCAAGATCAAGCTCCACGAGATCAAGACCAAGGAGCTGCCCGAGGTAGACGATGATTTCGTCAAGGATGTATCCGAGAAGGACACCGTCGCCGAGTACCGCGAGGAGCTCAAGGAGCAGATCGCAAAGCGTCTCGAGTCCGAGTCCGAGCGCGATCTCGACGATAAGCTCTCCAACGCGATCATCGAAAAGGTCGAGGGCGAGATTCCCGAGCAGATGTATGATAACGAAGCCCGGAACATGGTGCGCGAGATGGATATGCGTCTGCGTCAGCAGGGCATGGACTTCGACACCTATCTCAAATATACCGGCATGGACTCCGACGCGGTGCTCGAGATGTATAAGCCCGAGGCACAGCGCCGCATCAAGATGCGCTTAGCGCTCGAGAAGATCGCTCAGCTCGAGAATATCACTCCCTCCGAGGAGGATATCGCCGCCGAGTATGAGAAGATGGCAGGCGCCTATAACATGGAAGCCGATAAGGTGAAGGAGATCATCCCTGTCGAAAGCGTCAAGGAGGATCTCGGCGTTCAGCTCGCGATGAAGCTCGTGAAGGATAACGCCGTTATTAAATAAGAACGCAGTCATCATCGTATCACAATAAATCAGTCATCAGCTTAGGGGCAAAGCGCTTTGTGTCCGCAAGGGCGCAGGCACTTGCATAATCGCGGTGATGCAATCCATACTATATAACTACGAAAGGATGAGTAATATGGCATTAGTACCTTATGTAGTCGAACAAACCAACCGCGGTGAGCGGTCCTACGATATTTTCTCCCGTCTGTTGAACGACAGGATCATTATGCTCAACGAAGAGGTCAACGCCGCGACTGCCAGCTTAGTGGTAGCGCAGCTCCTCTATCTCGAGGGACAGGATCCCAACAAGGATATCTCCCTGTATATCAATTCCCCCGGCGGCTCCGTGACCGACGGTATGGCGATCTATGATACCATGCAGTATATCAAGTGCGACGTTTCCACGATCTGCATGGGCATGGCGGCGTCGATGGGCGCGTTCCTGCTCGCGGCAGGCACCAAGGGCAAGCGTTATGCCCTGCCCAACGCCGATATCATGATCCACCAGCCCTCCGGCGGCGCGCAGGGACAGGCGACGGATATCGAGATTCATACCCAGCATATCCTGCATACCAAACAGAAGCTCAACGAAATTCTCGCCGCCAACACCGGTCAGCCGCTCGAGACCATCAAGCAGGATACCGAGCGCGATAACTTCATGACCGCACAGCAGGCGCTGGAGTACGGTCTGATCGACAAGGTGATTGAGCATCGCTGATCAGCGGTCAGCAGCAATCGTCATGGCGAAGCTTTTTTCACACCGGATGGTTCGCCTGATGACGAAGGGTATAGGAGATAAGTATGGCTGGAAAAAGAGATAAGGATAATAATATATACTGTTCCTTCTGCGGTAAGCCGCAGGAAATGGTAGGCAGGCTGATTGCCGGCAACGGCGTCTATATCTGTGACCGCTGTATCGACCTGTGTATGTCGATCCTCGAGGACGGTGAACCCGAGCCGGTCAAAGCGGACAAGGAGATTCCGTCCTTCGACGGTACGCTGCTCAAGCCTGCCGAGATCAAAGCGATCCTCGATGAATACGTCATCGGACAGGAGGTCGCGAAGAAAACGCTTTCCGTCGCGGTGTACAACCACTATAAACGCGTGTTCAACCACGACGAAAACGTCGAATTCGCCAAGGCGAACGTTCTGATGCTGGGACCGACCGGCGTGGGAAAAACCCTGCTCGCCCAGACCTTGGCAAAGGCGCTGGATGTTCCCTTCGCGATCGCTGACGCCACCACGCTGACCGAAGCAGGCTATGTCGGCGAGGACGTCGAGAACATCCTCCTGAAGCTGATCCAGGCGGCAGACTTCGATATCGAGAAGGCGCAGCGCGGCATCATCTATATCGACGAGATCGACAAGATCGCCCGCAAATCCGAGAATCCCTCCATCACCCGCGACGTCAGCGGCGAGGGCGTCCAGCAGGCGCTGTTGAAGATCGTCGAGGGCACCGTTTCCAACGTCCCTCCCCAGGGCGGCAGAAAGCACCCCCAGCAGGAATTCTTACAGATTGATACCCGTAACATCCTCTTTATCTGCGCCGGCGCGTTTGACGGACTGGATAAGGTCGTCAAAAAGCGCATGGGCTCGTCCGTGCTCGGCTTTGAGGCGGACGTTTCGGATACCAACGAAGCGCTCGAGAACGAGTGGATGCAGCACGTGACGGGGCATGATTTGATCAAGTTCGGTATCATCCCCGAGCTGATCGGCAGACTGCCGGTTATCGCGGCACTCTCCGATCTCTCCGAGGACGATATGGTACGCGTGCTCACCGAGCCGAAGAATTCGGTCATCGCCCAGTATAAGCATCTCTTCAAGCTCGACCATGTTGAGCTGCTGTTCGAGAAAGAGGCGCTCTATGCCATCGCCAAGAAGGCGAAGGAACAGAATACCGGTGCGCGCGGACTGCGCGGCATCATCGAGGGGCTGCTGATGGATCTGATGTTTGAGACGCCGTCCGATCCTTCGATCGAGCGGATCATCATCACCAAGGATGTGGTCGAAAACGGCGCTGAGCCGCAGATTTTCCGTAATGACTCCGCCTTTCCGCTTTCGCATGAATTCGAAGAAGGCTCCACCGAATCCGCGTCATAAAGGCTCTCTGACAAGGGAAGCTGACTTTGGGGCGGTAGGATGAACCGGGCGTGAGCTGTCTGTCGTCCTCATCATTTTACGATACCCGTATATTACCCGTTTGATAGAAAAAAGGCTGTATGGTAACGCATACAGCCTTATGCTGATTATATAATGTCTGCTGAATAAACGCCGACACGCCGTCGGCGTTTTGCCAAAACAGAGTTTTGGCTCAAAATCTGCGATTTTGGTTCA